>JAZNUA010000079.1:0-20574 GCA_045592045.1 Congzhengia sp.
CTTGAAAACCAGTGATACGCAAGTACCAAGAGTTCGAATCTCTTCCTCTCCGCCACATTTTTTTCATATTTTTCATAATTCGGTTTGGAGAAGTACTCAAGTAGGCCGAAGAGGCGCCCCTGCTAAGGGTGTAGGTCGGGAAACCGGCGCGAGAGTTCGAATCTCTCCTTCTCCGCCAAAATAAGAATACTCGTGAAAGTGAGTATTCTTATTTTTATACAAAAATGTATTTTTCTCTTAAATCTTTGCACACGGTTTCACATTTCTTTTTGATAGAATAGCATTGTAACGCTTTACAGAAAAGAGGTGTGATAATGGGCAAAAGTAAAAAATGGAAGATGTGGTATGTTGTAGATGATTTTAATTTGTGCAAACTTTGTGAAGAAAGATATGGTATGATTTATGAAATATATGAACAAGTAAGGCCTATGCCTCCATTACATTTACATTGCAGATGTTACATAGATAGAGTTGAGTCTATATCTGCAGGCACAGCGACTGACAACGGCGTAAATGGCGCTGATTGGTATTTAAAATATTTGAACAAATTGCCGGATTATTATATCAGTAAGAAGGCCGCAATAACGCTTGGATGGGTTTCTAAAAAGAAAAATTTTGATAAGATTGCGCCAGGGAAAATGATGTTTGGTGGAGTATTTTATAATGACAGAGGAAAATTACCATCAAAGGTTGGTAGAATCTGGTATGAGGCAGACATAAATTATTCAAAAGGAAAGAGAAATAACGAAAGAATTGTTTATTCAAACGACGGATTGATTTTTATCACGCGCGACCATTACAGAACATTTATAGAAGTCATATAAAGGAGAACAAATATGCAAAACGAAGAATATACACCATTAGTAAGTCCTATCATTCTTGATTTTACAGGATGTAAAACTTTTAATGATTTATATAATGTAATCAGTGTACCCTTTGATTTTCCTGATTATTTCGGAAAGAATCCCGATGCACTCTGGGATTGTATGAGTTATATTTGGGACGAAGAATTAAAAGTGATTATCAAAGGTTCAAGGACACTTCACGAGGATTTGAAGGATGAATTTGCACTTATACTACGCGTTTTCGATCGTGTTCATAAAGAAACACCAAACATTACATTCGAAATAATATAAATAAAAAGTATTGAAGAAGAGTACAGATAAGTGGTAGGACAGTAAAATCATATCGTTCTTACACCATTAAGCAAGTCATTTTTAAATGACTTGCTTTTTGTTTTTTTATGCCTAGCCTTCTGCCGTACGCATTATTTTTTATGAAAATATTGATTGTTTTTAAATTATATGATAGAATGAATTTAAAAGAGTTAAATCTATTCAGCTAAATAATGTAATTATTGAAATTAAGGAGAGACTATTATGTATGAAGATATAAAATCTGCACTTAAGTCAGCAGCAGAGGAATTAATAGAAAAAGCACACCTTGAGCAAGGTAATATTGTGGCGATTGGTTGCTCCACCAGTGAAGTAGTAGGCGAAAAAATCGGCACCTCGTCAGTAGTAGAGTTAGGTGAAGAGATTTATCTTTCTTTGGCAGAGGTTTTTAACAATCGTGGAATTTTTATTGCGGCACAGTGCTGCGAACACTTGAATCGCGCTATAATCATCGAGAAAGAGGCCATTAAAGATGAATACATCTGTAATGTTGTTCCGCAGCCGAAAGCGGGAGGCTCATTTGCCACAGGTGCATATAAAAACATGAAAAATCCTGTTGCAGTAGAAAAAATCACAGCAGATGCAGGTATGGATATTGGAGATACACTCATAGGTATGCACATTCGTCCCGTTGCAGTACCTTTGAGACTATTGGTAAAAAGTATAGGTAATGCACATCTTACCTGTGCCAGAAGCCGTGCAAAATTTATTGGCGGCGAGAGAGCCCATTATGATGAAAAACTTAAATAGTTAAAGAAATAAAAAGATGGTGAAGTAAAATGCTTCACCATCTTTTTTGGCAACATCAGTTATATTAGATTTATTCTGTGAAAGTTTTTATAAAATTTGTTCTTTTTGGGATTTCTCTTTCGGGATATCCAATTCCCTTTTCTTTTCCTGCCTCGATGCATTTTAAGAGCCAGGCCATATTAGAGGCAAGAGTTCTCATTGTCTGCATACCTTCTTCGTCGCACAAAGCCTCATCTCCGTTTGTTCCGTGAACACTGTTCCAGTATTGGGAAGGAACTGTGGGCATACCTGAAATTGGGTAGTATTTATTCAACTGGTCAAAAGCCGCAGATGCTCCACCTCGTCTGCAGCACGCGACAGTTGCAGCCGGTTTACCCATAAAAATGCTGCTCTTTAAGTAAAAAGCTCTGTCCATAAAAGATGTTATAGCACCTGAAGGCGCAGCATAATGAACAGGGGTACCAAAAACAAAGCCATCGGCTTTTTCTGCCTTGTCCAAAAATTCATTTACAACATCAGTTATTACGCATCTTTTTGTATCTTTGCAACCTGCACAACCTAAACAACCTGAAATGGCTTTCGTTCCAAGCCAAAAAATCTCTGTTTCGATTCCATTTGCATTAAGTGCTTTTTCAACCTCGCAAAGAGCCTGATAGGTGGTGTTTTTTTCGTGTGGACTTCCGTTTACTAATATAACTTTCATAGTTGTTTCTCCCTAAAAATAGTGATATACATAGCATTTGAGCATGCCGTTGTATAGTTTTCGTCTTTTGTCTGCTTCTTTACCGTAGTATCTCTCAAATTGCTCGTGTGAAGTCAAAATAAGCTTCTTTGCCTCAGAAAACTGAGAGAATTTCTTACCCATTGTACGGTACAATGCCTGACAACTGCGAGCGTCCATAAGTCGCTCGCCGTAAGGTGGGTTGCAACAAATAACGCCTTTTTCTGAAAAAGGAGTTATATCCTTTACATCTTTTACCGAGAACTCGATTTTATCTGCTACGCCTGCATTTACGGCGTTTTGCTTAGCGATTTTGATTGCCTCAGGGTCAATATCGGAAGCAAAAATTTTCGTCTCTTTTTCGTGATATTCGTTTTCCCGAGCTTCTAATCTTATGTCGTGCCATACATTGTGCGGAATCAGATTTTGCCATGTTTCAGCTACAAACCTGCGCTTCAGACCGGGCGCTTTATTTGTAGCAAAAAGAGCCGCTTCTATAGGAATAGTACCGCTTCCGCAGAACGGGTCTATAAATGGCCTGTCGCCCTTCCAAAAGCTTAAAGAAACCATAGAAAAAGCCAAAGTTTCTCGCATAGGGGCGATAACACTTTCCATTCGGTAACCCCGCTTGTACAGGCTAGGCCCTGAGGTGTCCAGATAAATGGTGGCAACATCCTTCATAATGGCAAATCTTACAGGATAAAGCCCGCCCGATTCTTCTAAACGGGAGGCAATATTGTATTTTTTTGACATCCTGTCCACGATGGCTTTTTTTACTATTGACTGACAGTCTGGGACGCTGTGCAGCTGGCTTTTTAAAGCGTATCCTGTAACGGGGAACTGAGCATCAAGTGGTAAAAAATCCTCCCAGCGAATAGCTCGAACACCCTCATAAAGCATATCAAAGGTATCAGCTTTAAAGGATGCCAACTTTATCATAACCCGCTCTGCTGCGCGAAGATTTATATTTAAAACTGCGATTGATTCTTCATCGCCTACAAAGGAAACCAGCCCGTTATCAATTTTTGAAATTTCATAGCCAAGCTCTTTTACCTCAAATGCGACAACCTGCTCTGTGCCCAAAAGGGTAGGGATAGTAAGGTTAAATTTTGACATTTTCCGTCACCCTTTATTTTTTATTTTTTCCGTTATTCATAGTTTGACTTAATCATATCATGAAACTGCTTTTTTTACAAGAGAAAAATAATATTGACAAAAAAAAATAATATGATAGAATCAAATTATGAGGTGATATGAGTGCTTAAGCTTTACCACTGTGATGTATCGAAAATGTCAGATGATGATTTTTTAAAACTTTATAATGAATCCGATGAGCGGCGGAAGAAAAAAGCAGACAGATTACGCAAAAAACCCTTAAAAAAGCTTTCTATAGCAGCAGGACAGCTTGCACGGCAGGCTATTGCAATTGAATTAAAAACAACTCCTGAAAATGTTCGTTTTCGTATTGGTACTAACGGAAAGCCTTATGTGGAAGAAAAGAATATAGAATTCAGCATAAGCCATTCAGGAGATATTGCAGTATGTGCCGTGTCAGACGCGCCTGTTGGTATTGATATTGAGCAAATTCGCGATGTTAACATAAATGTTGCGAAGCGACTTTTTACGGCAGATGAACAGATGTATGTATTTGAAAAATGGTCTATTTCCAAACAGAGATTCTACGAAGTATGGACCCGTAAGGAAGCATATGTAAAGAAATTAGGGAAGACCATATCTGATTTTCCATCGTTTTCGACTATGGGGATGACAAGCATAGAAACTCACATAAGAGACAGATATATTGTATCGGTAGCAAAATAATTATTAAAAAATAAATTACACATAAAAAAGCTGCAACAGACTTATATTGTCTTGTTGCAGCTTTTTTTACAATTAAGAACAAATAAAAGACTGCCCAACTGTAAGGCAGCCCGTAAAAATTATACAGTTGAGAAATGGCCTTGGCACGCCTTAAAAACCCGCCATAATAGCCATGTAGCTTAATGCATGCCACCGGTTTTACCGGTGGCAATGATTACGCAAAAATTATGCTTCCTTTTTTACAACTTCTTTTCCGTTGTAGTAGCCGCAAGCTTTGCATACTCTGTGTCCCATGATAGGCTCACCGCATTTGGGGCAGTTTACAAAACCGGGAATGCTTAATTTCCAGTTTGCGCGTCTTTTATCGCGTCTTGCCTGTGAGGTTTTTCTCTTAGGTACTGCCATTATCACACACCTCCTGAATTTTATCACTTAAAATTTTTTAATTTTTCCCATCGTTCATCAATTTCAAAAAAATCACAATCACAGTCGCCGTCGTTTAAGTTTTTGCCGCATTTGGGGCAAATTCCGCGACAATCGTCATTGCACAAGTATTTTGATGAAATATTCAACAATAAATTGTTGATTACAATTTCGCCTACATCGATTTCCTTACCTTCAAAGAAAATGACAGAATCACTGTCGGCGGCGCTTTCTTGTCCTGATAAGACGAGAGTTTCGCTAAAATCGAATGCAACAGGTACTGAAATTTCCTTTAGGCACCTTGCGCAAAGAGTCTTTACGCTTGCCATAACGGAAGCTTCAAGTGCCAACACTCCACCTGTAAAGGTTATTTTGCCCGAAAGCTCCATCTTGGATATTTCTATATCCTGAGCCACGAGAATATTTTCTATACAGTCAGAGAAAGTTTTTTCGGCACCCTCCATATTCATAATGCTACTTATATCACATATCATTTCGGTGCCTCCCTCTGCATTAAACACATAATGCATTTATACATTATACTAATTTTTAGTATGATTGTCAAGGTGTTTTTAAAAAATATTATCCCGTGCGGGAATTTCTCAACATATATGTGACCAAGAAAAAAACGCATCGGGGAAACCCCGACACGCCTATTTCTCAAACTTTGAATTTTAGAAGCTACAATTAGATAGCGCTTTCTTCCTTCTTCTTTGTGCGAAGACATCTTGAGCATACATGCAATGTTTTGGGAGTACCGTTAACGATTGCTTTTACAGTTCTGATGTTAGGCTTCCAAGTTCTGTTGCTTCTTCTGTGTGAGTGGCTGACTCTAATACCGAATGTAACGCCTTTTCCGCAGATATCGCATTTTGCCATATATATGCACCTCCAATAAGTACTAATAGAATACTGCTTTAAAGCTGTTTTTTGGAACAGCAAAAATTATTATAACAGAAAAGTTATACAAATGCAAGTATTTTTTTTACTTTTTGTAATTTATTTTATCAAACGAGCAGAATAAACACCCTCAAGTCCACAAATTACATCAATAATTGACTCGTCTGCTGAACCTTCTAAGTCCATAATTGTGTAGGCATTTTCTTTTTTGCTCTTGTTTAACATATTGCTGATGTTAATACCGCAGTCTGAAACGATTTTTGAAAGATTGGCAAGCATTGACGGAATGTTTTTGTGAATAACTGTAATTCTTACTCCGCATCTTGGCATTTCGCAGTTAGGGAAGTTTACAGAATTCTTGATATTACCGTTTTCCAGGTAATCCTTCAGCTCCTTTGCCGCCATAATTGCACAATTATCCTCTGACTCGGGGGTTGATGCACCCAAATGTGGGATAGCTACAACATTTTCCATAGAAAGAACTGCGTCATTGGGGAAATCTGTAACATAGCAAGCTACTTTACCTTCTTCTAAAGCTACTGCCATATGAGCATCATTGATAAGTGCGTCACGAGCAAAGTTTAAAATTCTTACGCCGTTTTTCATTTTTGCCAATGTTTCTGAATTTATCATTCCTTTCGTTTCGTCTGTTGCAGGAATGTGTAATGTTATGTAATCACTTTTTTCGTAAATTTCATCTATTGATGTTGCGTGACTGATGCTGCTTGACAATCTCCAGGCACTGTCAACTGTTAAGAAAGGGTCGTAACCGACAACTTTCATGCCAAGCTCAACAGCGGTATTTGCAACCATAGCGCCGATGGCACCAAGACCGATAACACCAAGTGTTTTACCTGCTATTTCAGGACCAACATAAGAACTTTTGCCCTTTTCTACCATTTTTGCAACTTCGGCACCCTTGCCCTGTAAAGTTTTTGCCCATTCGATACCTGAAACTACTTTTCTTGAACTAATCAAAAGACCTAAAATCACAAGCTCTTTTACCGCATTGGCATTAGCACCGGGTGTGTTAAATACTACGATGCCCTGTTCTGTACATTTATCTATCGGAATATTGTTTACACCTGCGCCTGCACGAGCAATACACTTTAAAGATGCGGGCAACTCCATTTCGTGCATAGAAAAGCTGCGGAGAATAATTCCGTCGGGATTTTTGCAATCATCTGTAACTGTGTAGTTTGCACCTAATTTATCAATGCCGCAAGAAGCGATTTTATTTAATGTTAAAATATTATACATATAGAATTCCTGCTTTCTGATTATTTATTTTCTGCTTCGAATTTTTTCATAAATTCAACCAAAGCAACAACACCCTCTACGGGCATAGCATTATAGATACTTGCACGCATTCCGCCAACTGTTCTGTGACCCTTTAAATTTACGAAACCTGCTTCTTTTGCTTCTTTTACGAATTTTGCGTCTAATTCTTCGTCTCCTGTTACGAAAGGAACATTCATCAAAGAGCGGTCCTCAGGAACAACTGTTCCGCGGAACAATTCTGAAGAATCCAAGAAATCATATAAAATCTTTGCTTTTTCTTCGTTAATTTTCTGTAACGCTTTTACGCCGCCTTTTTCCTTAACCCACTCTAAAACAAGCTTTAATGTGTAAATTGCATAGGTAGGAGGAGTGTTATACATTGAACCGTTTGCCGCGTGGATGTTGTAATCAAGCATTATAGGTGTGCCGGGGAGAGTTTCTCCCAACAAATCCTCACGAACAATAACTAATGTAACACCTGCAGGACCCAGGTTTTTCTGTGCACCTGCAAAGAGTAAGCCGAATTTTGAAACATCAATCTCTTCAGACATTACGCAAGATGAAATATCTGCAATAATGGGCTTATCTGTATCGGGCAACTCTGTGTAGCGCGTGCCATAGATTGTATTATTGTAGCAAATATAGAAATAATCTGCGTCTTTGGAAAATGTGCTTTTATCAAGCTTTGGAATGTATGAGAAGGTTTTGTCGGCAGAAGATGCCACCTTATTAACCGTGATAAATTTTTCAGCTTCCTGAGCCGCTTTTTTAGCCCACTGACCTGTGATTACATAGTCGGCTTTTTTATTCTTTGTAGCAAGGTTTAAAGGCACCATTGCAAACTGTGTAGAGCCGCCGCCTTGTAAGAACATTACTTTATAATTATCAGGAACATTCATAAGTTCGCGAACTAATTTTTCTGCTCCTTCAATAATTGCCTCATAATCCTTGGAACGATGGCTCATTTCCATTACGGACATACCTGCATCTCCGTAATTAACCATTTCTTTCGCTGCTTTTTCTAAAACCTCAACGGGAAGCATTGAAGGACCCGCAGAAAAATTGTAAACTCTATCCATAGTTACACCCCTAATAAATTTATTATTTGACAATTATATAACATTTTTTCAGTTAAGTCAACCGCTTACTGCGTTTTTTTACAGTTATTTGGAAAAAATATTTCAACGGTACGATTTGTTTTTTGTCTATAAATATATTATTGCTTTTATTCATAAACTGTGATAGAATAATTTTCATAAAAAGAAAGGGTGTTACGATGGTTTTTGAAATTATAAAATCAGTGATAATAGGCATAGTACAGGGCATTACTGAGTGGTTGCCTATTTCCTCAACAGGACATTTAATATTGGTAGAGAAACTTTTGCCTTTAAATGTTTCCACAGAATTTTGGGATATGTTTAAGGTGATTATCCAGTTCGGCTCGATTTTGGCAGTGCTTATACTTTATTTTAATAAGCTGAATCCATTTTCTCCGAAAAAAAATCAAACAGAAAAAAAGCAAACCTACTCGTTGTGGGCAAAGGTAATAGCAGCCGTAATTCCGGCTGCAGTTGCAGGTGTGTTTTTGGATGATTTGATAGATACGGTGCTTTCGTCTTCATTAGTTATTGCAGCAACGCTGATTATCTATGGTATAGCTTTTTTGATTATAGAAAACAAAAACAATCAGCCTAAAGTCACTTCTTTAGAAAGTCTTACATATAAACAAGCTGTTTTAATCGGACTTTTCCAGGTTTTAGCATTGATACCCGGCACATCCCGCTCGGGAGCAACTATACTGGGAGCTATAATAATTGGTTGTGCAAGAGGTGTAGGAGCTGAGTTTTCGTTCTTTTTGGCAATCCCCGTTATGCTTGGTGCATCGGCATTAAAGCTGGTAAAATTCATTCTCGGTGGCACAATGATTACCACAACCGAATGGGCAGTTTTAATTTCAGGATTTTTGGTGTCGTTTATCGTGTCAGTATTTGCTATAAAGTTCCTGATGTCATATATCAGAAAGCACGATTTCAAAGCTTTTGGAGTTTACAGAATAGTGCTTGGCATAATTGTTATCCTGGCGGTGGTGTTTAAATTTTTACCTGTATAAAGAATAAAAAGGACTGTTTACAGTCCTTTTTTTGATATATGAAAAAAAGCAATAATAAAATCCTTGCTATTGGTAGGAAATTGTGCTAAAATATATTAGAATAGTATAAATGTGACATTTTTTGGAGAGATTTCAAATGGAAGAAGCAAAAAAAACCGTTGCGTTGCCTGAAAAAGCAGCATACTTAGCTGAAAGCTACGATGTTGTGGTAGTAGGTGGCGGACATGCAGGTGTAGAAGCGGCGTTGGCTTCAGCCCGACTTGGAGTCAAGACTGCAATTTTTGCATTAAACCTTGACACAGTAGCGAATATGCCTTGCAATCCGTCTATCGGCGGTACAGCAAAGGGGCACTTAGTTAGAGAAATAGATGCGCTTGGCGGAGAAATGGGCAAGTCGGCAGATAAAACTTTCTTGCAGTCCAGAATGCTTAATCGTGGTAAGGGGCCTGCTGTGTATTCGCTCAGAGTACAGTCAGACAGACGAGCATATCAGACTGTTATGAAGCATGTTATAGAGCTGACGGAAAATCTTGATTTAAAGCAGGCGGAAGTTACTCATATAGAGATAAAGGACGGTAAGGTTTTGGGTGTAGTTACCGCAGTTGGTGCATACTATCCGGCAAAATGCGTAATTATAGCCAGCGGAACATATCTTAGGGGAAAAATTATTATAGGCGACCATTCTTACGGTGGCGGACCTGACGGTTGTCAGCCTGCAAACCAGCTATCGCAGTCATTGATTGATGCAGGTATCAGCCTTATGCGTTTTAAAACAGGTACTCCCGCCCGTGTTAATCGTTCAACGGTAGATTTTTCAAAGATGGAGGTACAGGAAGGCGATGAGAAAATAGTTCCCATGTCTTTTGAGACTGCCGGTCCCCTTGAAAATACCCATGTGTGTCACCTTACATACACAAATGCAAACACACATAAAATAATAATGGACAATCTCCATCGTTCGCCTCTTTACAGCGGCAAGATTGAGGGTGTAGGCCCCAGATACTGCCCGTCAATAGAGGACAAGGTTGTTCGATTTAAGGATAAAGAACGGCATCAGCTGTTTATTGAGCCTATGGGTGCAGAAACAGAGGAAATGTATGTTCAGGGTATGTCATCAAGCTTACCTGAGGATGTTCAGTTGGCGATGCTTCGTTCTATCAAGGGTTTGGAAAATGTAAAAATGATGCGTACGGCTTATGCTATAGAATATGACTGCTGTGACCCTACACAGTTGGACATGAGTCTTGAATTTAAGGAAATATCAGGGCTTTTTGGTGCAGGCCAGTTTAACGGAAGTTCAGGCTATGAGGAAGCAGCTGCCCAAGGACTTATTGCAGGAATTAACGCCAGTCGGAAAATTCAGGGAAAGACACCTGTTATTTTAGACAGGGCATCAAGCTATATCGGTACACTTATTGATGACCTTGTTACTAAGGGAACACATGAGCCTTACCGTATGATGACCTCTCGTTCTGAGTACAGGTTAGTTTTAAGACAGGATAATGCAGATTACAGAATGACTCCCTTAGGTCACGAAATAGGTCTTATAAGCGATGAGCGATATGAGGCTTTCTGTGAAAAATGGGAAAAAATACATACAGAAATCGAAAGGATAGAAAAAGTCATACTGCCTCCGTCGGAGAGAGTTTTGGAATATTTAGACAAAAAAGGATCAACGCGCATTTCATCAGGCGCTAAATTCTGCGATTTGTTAAAGCGTCCGGAGCTTGATTATCTGAGCTTAATGGAGCTTACTGACACAGAGGTAACCCTTGATTCACAGTCGGCAGAAGAAGTTGAGATATTAGTAAAATACAGCGGATACATTGAAAGGCAGAACAAACAGATAGAACAGTTTAAAAAGTTAGAAGCGAAGAAAATGCCAAAAGACATCAACTACGACGAAATTTCAGGTCTGCGCTTAGAAGCAAGACAGAAGCTTAATAAACTTAAACCGATTTCTATCGGTCAGGCGTCGAGAATTTCAGGTGTAAGCCCGGCAGACATATCAGTTCTTTTGGTGTATATGGAACAGTCGGCAAGAAAGGAACAACAAAATGATTAAAAGCATGACAGGCTACGGAAGACACGAGTATGTAGATGAAAACAGAAAGATTGTTATAGATTTACGCAGTGTAAACCACAGATACTGCGATATATCGGTGAAAGTTCCCAGAGCTTACGGATATTTAGAGGATAAGATAAAAGAATATGTAGCATCAAATATTTCTCGTGGCAAGGTTGAGGTGTTTTTATATATTGAAAACTACACCGCTAACGACAAGGTTGTAACTATCGACCACATTCTGGCGGAAAACTACTACAATGTTTTAAAAGAATTGAAAGAAACCTATGATTTGAGAAACGATGTTGGTATTTCTGATTTGGCAAGATTTTCAGATATTTTTGTAACTCGTCAGGAGGATGAGGACAAGGATAAAGTCTGGGAGATGATTCTGTCCTGTTTAGCTCCTGCAGTTGATGATTTTGTTGCTATGCGAATAAGAGAAGGCGAAAGGCTGAAAGAAAACCTTATAGAGCGTGCGAACTCAATCAAAAGTCTTGTGGAACAGATAAAAGAACGCTCTCCTGAGATTGTCAAGGAGTACGAAGCAAGACTTCGCAACCGCATAGATGAGCTTCTGGGAGATTTTAAAGCAGACGAAGGCAGAATATTAACAGAAGTGGGCGTTATGGCTGATAAGGTTTGCATTGATGAAGAATTGGTTCGTCTTGCGTCTCATTTTGAAGAATTGGAAAAGATTTTAGCCCTTTCAGAACCCGTAGGAAGAAAGCTGGACTTTTTAGTTCAGGAAATTAACCGCGAAACAAACACAATAGGGTCTAAAGCTAATGATTTCGGACTTGCAAAATGCGTAGTTGAAATAAAATCAGAAATAGAAAAGCTAAGAGAACAAATTCAAAACATAGAATAGAGGTAAATTTATGAAGCTGATAAATATAGGTTTTGGTAATGTTATTTCGGCGAAGAGATTGGTGGCAATAGTTTCGCCTGACTCTGCCCCTATTAAAAGAATGGTGCAGGATGCCCGTGACCGTGGTATTTTGATAGATGCATCTTACGGCAGACGCACAAGAGCTGTAATCATTATGGACAGCGACCATATTATTCTGTCTGCTGTGCAACCATCAACAGTTGCTCACAGACTCGATGAAAATGCATCTGTTGAAGATATACACGATTTGGGAGGAGAAGACGATGAGTAATCCACGAGGAGTTTTGGTCGTGTTTTCAGGTCCTTCAGGTTCTGGTAAGGGCACAGTTTTAAAGGAAGCTTTGAAAAGAGATGAAAACTTAAAACTGTCGGTATCTGTGACAACGAGAGCTCCCAGAAAGGGTGAAGTCAACGGAGTTGACTATATATTTTATTCTCAGGATGAGTTCCGTCAGTTGATAGAAAAGGACGGATTTTTAGAATGGGCTTGCTTTTGCGAAAATTACTACGGCACACCGAGAGCAGAGATTGAGGCTCTTTTAGATAAAGGAAATAATGTGGTTTTGGAAATAGAAGTTCAGGGAGCTATGAAAATCCGTGAAAAATGTCCTGAAGCGGTGCTTATTTTTAACCTTCCTCCTTCAATGGAAGAGCTAAAGAACCGCTTGGTAGGAAGAAATACAGATGCAAAAGAGGTCATAGAGAAAAGATTGGCTACTGCAGTCTGGGAAATAGAACAAGCAAAAGAATATGATTATGTATTGGTAAATGATACTGTGGAAAAGGCGGCAGAGACATTTTTGGCAATAATTAAGGGAGAAAAATGTAATGTCAAAAGAAATGAGAAACTGCTTGCGTCATATATGTAAACAATAAATTAAATAATAAATATTTTGAAAGGGACTGATAGTTATGATGCTTTATCCGTCAATTGTAAATCTTTTAGAAAAAACAGGCAGCAAATACAGTTTGGTTATTGCAGCGTCAAAGCGCGCAAGAGAAATCTGTGAAGATGCCATAGAAACAGGAGAATCCATAGATGGCGCTCGTGCTATTACTGCAGCGGCAGCAGAAATCGCTGATGGTGGTATTGCAGTTGAAAACTATGAAGGTACAGATGAAATTATCGAAAAGGTAGCTTATGTAAATTCTGAGGAATACCTTGCAAATCAGCAGGCGCAGAATGAGGCAAGAGCACATTTTGAAATTAAAGAAGATGAAGAATAAGACAAAAATCGGTATAGTTTCTTTGGGCTGCCCAAAAAACAGAGTTGACACAGAAGTTATGTTGGGAATTTTAGGAAGTGAAGGTTATGAAATAGTAACAGAGCCTGAAGATGCCCACATAATTATAGTCAACACCTGTGCGTTTATAGATGATGCTAAGGAAGAATCAATAAACACAGTTTTGGAAATGGCGCAGCTAAGGGCACAAAAATGCCGTTACCTTATTATGACGGGCTGCTTGGCTGAGCGATATCATAATGAGATATTAAGTGAACTTCCTGAGGTTGACGCCGTCTTAGGAACGGGTGATTATTACAAAATTGCAGAAGTTATAAAAGATGTAGAGTCAGGAAAAAAGCCTGTAATCTGCGGACATATTGACGATGAAATACCTGAGGGCTTTCCCCGTATGGTATCAACAGGTTCGGCTACGGCGTATTTAAAAATTGCCGATGGCTGTGATAATAAATGCACATATTGTATTATTCCTAAGTTAAGAGGCAAATACAGAAGCAGACCTATAAAAGACATTTTAGCAGAGGCAAAAGAGCTTGCTTTAAGTGGTGTTCGTGAAGTGATTTTGATAGCACAGGATACAACACGATATGGCTATGACCTGAGCGGTCATGAAATGTTATCAGAGCTTTTGTGTGAACTGGCAAAAATTCAGGAGCTTCACTGGATTCGTGTTCATTATATGTATCCCGAATCCATCACAGACAGTATGATAGAGGTTTTTGCCAAAGAGCCTAAGGTCGTAAAATATATGGATATTCCCATTCAGCATATAAACAATCGCGTACTTAAACGAATGGGTAGAAAAAACACAAAGGAAGAAACGGCGGAGCTGCTAAAAAAACTGAGAGCAAGTATTCCTGATTTAACCATAAGAACTACGCTTATAGCGGGATTTCCAGGTGAAACAGAGGAAGAATTTTCTGAGCTTTTAGAGTTTGTAAAAGACCAGAAGTTTGAAAAGTTAGGTGCTTTTGCATATTCCGTTGAGGAAGGAACGGCAGCGGCAAAGTTGCCTGAACAGTTAGACGAAGAGACAAAAATAGCTCGTCAGAACGCTATAATGGAAGCCCAGGAACACATTTCACAAGCAGTACAAAAAAAGCGGCTTAATAAAGTGGTAGAGGTGCTTTGTGAGGGATATGACGAGGATAATCTTATGTATTTTGGACGCTCACAAGCGGACTCCTTAGATGTTGATGGCACTGTTTATTTTGCAGCATCTGACCAGGTTGCATTAGGGGAATTCGTATGGGTGCGCATATTAGATACTGACAATTATGATTGCACTGGTGTGCAAATAGAGGAGGAATAAAATGAATATTCCAAACAGACTTACTTTGTTAAGAATTATAATGATACCGATATTTATGGTCGTGTATATGTATACAGGAAGTGCGATTTTTTCGGCAATAATCTTTGCTCTTGCATTTTTAACGGATATGTTGGACGGCTATTTAGCAAGAAAAAATAATCAGGTATCTGATTTCGGGAAAATTATGGACCCGTTGGCGGATAAGGTTTTAGTTTCTGCGGCTATGGTTTTATTAAATGTGACAGGAATAGTCAGCCCATGGATAACGGTAGTTGTGCTGGCAAGAGAATTTATTGTGTCCGGCGTAAGAATGGCGGCAGCAGCTGAGGGCAATGTTGTTGCTGCAAGTATATGGGGAAAAATCAAAACAATATGGCAGTTTGTTGCGATTACATTGGCTCTGCTTATCAATGAGAAAAGTGTGGTTGTAGACATACTTATGTTGATAAACCTCGTTTTGACGCTGTTTTCAGGCATAGACTACCTTGTGAAGAATAAAAAATATTTATCATATAAATAAGGGAGAGATAATCATGGGACTTACCCTAACAGAAAAAATCTTAAAAGAACATATTGTTGACGGTCAATTTGTAAAAGGCACCGAGATCGGCATTAAAATTGACCAGACATTGACACAAGATGCAACAGGCACAATGGCTTACCTTGAGTTTTTGGCTATTGGTATTCCCAGAGTAAAGACAGAACGCTCTGTTGCATACATAGACCACAATACATTGCAATCAGGCTTTGAAAACGCGGATGACCATCGCTTTATCGGCTCAGTTGCAAAAAAACACGGAATTTATTTTTCGCGCCCCGGTAACGGCATCTGCCATCAGGTGCATTTAGAGCGTTTTGGTGCACCCGGTAAAACCTTAATCGGCTCTGACAGCCACACCCCCACAGGCGGCGGTATAGGTATGATTGCAATCGGTGCAGGCGGTCTTGATGTTGCAGTTGCTATGGGCGGCGGTGCGTACTATATTACCTACCCAAAGATTGTTAAGGTAAACCTCGTTGGTAAATTAGAGCCTTGGGCAGCGGCGAAAGATGTTATTTTGGAAGTGTTGAAAAGACTTACCGTTAAAGGCGGCGTAGGTAAGGTTATCGAATATTGCGGTGAAGGTGTAAAAACCCTTTCTGTTCCTGAGCGTGCAACAATTACAAATATGGGCGCAGAACTTGGTGCGACAACATCAATCTTCCCCTCTGATGATGTGACATTGGAATTTTTAAAGGCGCAGGGCAGAGCAGATGTATGGAAAGAATTATCAGCTGATAGCGATGCTGTATATGATGAAGAATTAACAATAGATTTATCGAAAATTGAGCCTGCTGCAGCTTGTCCTCATTCTCCCGATAACATTAAGTCGATTTCTGAAATCGGAAATATGAAAATAGACCAGGTATGTATTGGTTCTTGTACGAACAGCTCATATCAGGATATGATGAAGGTTGCTCATATCTTAAAGGGCAAAACCGTACATCACGATGTTTCTTTATCCATTGCGCCCGGTTCTAAGCAGGTTTTAGGCATGCTTGCAGAAAACGGTGCTTTATACGATATGATAGATGCAGGCGCAAGAATACTTGAGAGTGCCTGCGGTCCTTGCATCGGTATGGGTCAATCTCCAAATTCAGGTGGTATATCTCTAAGAACATTCAACAGAAACTTCGAAGGTAGGAGCGGTACAAAAGACGGACAAGTATATCTGGTTTCTCCTGAAACTGCGGCAATATCTGCAATTACAGGTGTTTTGACAGACCCCAGAACAATCGGTGCAATGCCCAGTATTCCTATGCCCGAGCAGTTTAAAATCAACGATAATATGATCGAGCCTCCTGCTGAAGAAGCAGATATGGACAGTGTAGAAATCCTGCGTGGACCAAATATCAAGCCATACCCAAACACCACGCCATTATCTGATAAAATTGAATGTGCGTGTTCATTAAAGGTTGGCGACAACATCACAACCGACCACATTATGCCGGCAGGTGCAAAGATTTTGCCCCTTCGTTCAAACATTCCGAAAATTTCAGAACATTGTTTCGCAGTATGTGACGAAGAGTTCCCAAAAAGAGCGTTATCTCTGGGCTCAAGCATTGTTGTAGGTGGCGTAAACTATGGTCAGGGCTCATCTCGTGAGCATGCGGCATTAGCTCCTTTATATCTGGGAGTTAAAATAGTTATTACAAAATCTTTTGCAAGAATACACCGCTCAAATCTTATAAATGCAGGTATTTTGCCGTTTACATTTGCTAACGAAGCAGATTACGACAAAATCTCACAAGGTGATGTGCTCTCCTGTGATAACTTAATTGAAGCAATTAAGCAGGGCAAGAATATCGTTGTTACCAACAAAACCACAGGTGCGAGTATTGAATGTGTATGTGAGCTTTCAGACCGTGCAAAAGATATAATTATTGCAGGCGGACTTTTAGACTATACAAGAGTTAAACTTTCAAAATAAGGAGAATTGACAATGGCAAAAATACAGATGAAAACTCCGTTGGTTGAGATGGACGGAGACGAAATGACCAGAGTAATCTGGAAAATGATAAAGGATATTTTGATATACCCTTATGTTGATTTAAAGGCAGAATATTATGATCTGGGTTTAGAGTACAGAAATGCAACAGATGACAAGGTAACGGTGGACTCTGCTGAAGCTACAAAAAAATATGGTGTTGCAGTTAAATGTGCCACAATCACACCAAATGCTGCAAGAATGACAGAGTATGATTTAAAGGAAATGTGGAAGTCTCCCAATGGTACAATAAGAGCGATTTTAGACGGTACAGTTTTCAGAACCCCTATTATTGTAAAGGGTATCACCCCTTATATTCCCACATGGACAAAACCTATCACAATCGCCCGTCACGCTTACGGCGATGTATATAAAAACACAGAAATGCAGGTGGCACAAGGTAGTAAATGTGAGCTTGTTGCAACAGACAAAGACGGCAATGAAGTACGCCAGCTTATTCACGACTTTAAAAATACTGCAGGTGTTATTCAGGGTATGCATAACACGGATAAGTCAATCGAAAGCTTTGCAAGAAGCTGCTTTAACTACGCTTTAGATATGAAGCAGGATGTATGGTTTGCATCAAAAGATACAATTTCTAAAAAGTACGACCACAGATTCAAAGATATTTTTGCAGAGATTTTTGATGCTGAATACAAAGAAAAATTTGAAAAAGCAGGGATTGAATATTTTTATACACTCATCGATGATGCAGTAGCTCGTGTTATTCGTTCTGAGGGTGGCTATATCTGGGCTTGTAAAAACTACGATGGCGATGTTATGAGTGATATGGTAGCAACAGCCTACGGAAGCCTTGCTATGATGACATCAGTGTTAGTTTCTCCCGATGGTGTTTACGAATACGAAGCTGCTCACGGCACAGTTCAGCGTCATTATTACAAGCACTTAAAAGGTGAAGAAACCTCAACAAACAGCGTAGCGACGCTTTTTGCATGGACTGGAGCGCTCAAAAAGCGCGGCGAATTAGACAATACACCTGACCTTTGCGATTTTGCGCAGAAGCTTGAGGATGCAACAATCAAAACAATAGAAGAGGGCGTTATGACAGGAGATTTATATCTGCTTTCTAAATTGCCAGACAAGAAAAAAGTAAACACAGAAGAGTTTTTATTAGAAGTAGATAAGCGTTTAAAAGCGATGCTTTAATTGGCAAAAAACAGTTCACTGCATATAATGTAGTGAACTGTTTTTATTTTTGGAGGCTTATATGCGGCTGGGTAACAGAAGACTTTTTTATAACCAAAAGGGCAAAAAGCGTGCCCTTTTTTTAATTTTTTTGTTTAGTGTGATATGTAGCTGTGTTCTTTTGTTTTACAGTTTTTTTGCTCTTCGTGCCTCCGTTACAAAAATGGCGAAATCAAGAGCAAAAGAGATTGCTCTTAACACAATAAATAAAGCAATATCACAAAATATGTCGGAGAATATTTCCTACTCTGATTTTGCCCGATTTACATATTCAGCAGACGGAAATGTAACATCTGTTGAGAATAATCTTTCAAAAATCAGTAAACGAAGTGCAGATTTATCCCTTGCCATAGGGGAAGCCATAGGTGGTATTTCCAAAGAAAAGCTTTCTGTTCCTTTAGGGACACTTTCGGGAGTTGATATTTTATACGGCACTGGACCTGATGTGCCGTTAGAAATTAAACCATACGGGTATGCTGAAGCAGAATTAAAGACAAATTTTTACTCTGCAGGCATAAACCAGACAGTGTTTGAAGTGACCGCTGAGGTATCGGCAAATATTTCAATTTTAATGCCTACAATCCGTACGGGTGAAAAAATTCAAACAACTGTTCCTGTGGCATCTACGGTCATTGTGGGTAAAGTTCCTGACAGCTTTACAAGCGTAGACAGGCAAGGATATGAATTCGAAGAAGATGTGTTGGAATTTGCAGAATAATCTTGACTATTTTATTTCTTTAGGGTACAATTATTATATAATAACCTTTGGTATGTTTTAATTTAAATGTAAAGAGGGAAGCAACATGAGAAAAATACCTTTTTCTCCGCCTGACATTACAGAGCGTGAGATAGAATTGGTAGCGGAGGCTTTAAGAAGCGGTTGGATAACAACAGGTCCGAAAACTAAAGAATTTGAAAGAAAAATCGCAGAATATTGCGGTAATTCCTCCGGCAAAGCAGTTTGTCTTAATTCTGCCACTGCCTGTATGGAAATGGCATTAAGACTTCTTGGCATCGGTGAGGGAGACGAGGTTATAACCTGTGCTTATACATATACTGCCAGTGCAAGTGTAGCATGCCATGTGGGAGCTAAAGTTGTGCTTGTGGATGTTGCCCCCCACAGCTTTCATATAGATTACGACAAGCTTAGTGATGCTATAACGGAAAAAACCAAGGCGATTATTCCTGTTGATATTGCAGGTGTAATGTGTGATTATGATAAAATTTTAGACATTGTAAAGAAAAAAGCAAGTCTCTTTAAACCTGTAAATGAAATGCAAAAAGCACTTGGCCGAGTGGCGGTAATTTCTGACTGTGCTCATGGCTTTGGTGCAAGTTATGGCGGCAAATGTGCAGGTCAGTGTGCTGATTTTACAAGCTTTTCTTTTCATGCTGTTAAAAACCTGACTACAGCCGAGGGCGGAGCGCTTGTGTGGAATACAATAGAAGGAATTTCTGATGATGAAATTTACAAACAGCTTATGCTTTTGTCCCTTCACGGACAGTCAAAGGATGCTTTGGCTAAAACAAAGCTTGGCGCGTGGGAGTATGATATTATCTCCCCTGCCTATAAATGCAATATGACTGATGTTGCAGCTTCAATCGGACTTGTTCAGCTTGAGCGATACGAAGAAATGTTAGAAAAG
The DNA here is from genome assembly GCA_045592045.1 of Congzhengia sp. Classification (GTDB taxonomy): domain Bacteria; phylum Bacillota; class Clostridia; order UBA1381; family UBA9506; genus Congzhengia. The sequence continues at coordinate 20,076 of JAZNUA010000079.1, forward strand.
CGCAAAAAGCTTATAAAAATTTATGACAGCGAACTTCCCGAGAGCGTAAAGGCTCTTGCTCACTACACTGATGATTATAGGTCGTCGGGGCATTTGTACCTTACAAATCTTGTGGGAAAAACCATGGAAGAGCGAAACGAATTTATTATAAAAATGGCAGAGGCGGGAATTGCCTGTAATGTACACTATAAGCCCTTACCATTGCTTACAGCATACAAAAACTTAGGCTTTGATATTAAAGATTTCCCTAATGCCTATCATAAATTTTTGAATGAAGTGACATTACCTTTAAATAGCAAAATGAGTGAAGACGATGTGCATTATGTATGCAGTAAAGTTAAAGAAATTTTAGGAGAGTAAGTTATGTTGTTAAGAGATTTTGACAGCTTGCCCGACGGATTTAAAAACGACCAGGTTTTTCTGGTTTATGAAAAGCTAAAAAAGCGCAAAATAAGCCGTGTCTTAAAGCGTGCTTTTGATGTGAAGTCGGAGGCCAAGC
>JAZNUA010000080.1:0-2263 GCA_045592045.1 Congzhengia sp.
ATTCTGCCGCCATCTAAAGCAGGTAGCGGCAAAAGGTTGAACACTCCTAAGTTAATGGTTAAAAGAATGGTTAATGCAATCAGCGTTTTTATACCCTCTGCGCCTGTTTGTTGGGCAGTTTCTACTGCATTTCCAATTTCGTGAACTATGCCAACAGGACCGGAAACATCAGAAAAAGATGCTTTTCCCGTAACTAAATTGAATAATGAATCTATGACCACTCTAGAATAAAATCCTGTTTTGTACCAGGAATTTTTAATAGAGTTTAAAAAATCGCTGTTTTGTGTTTTTAACACTATGCCGTAAGAGTATTCCCCGTCTACCTTTTGGGGAACTACTGAAACTTCTCGTTTTTCACCGTTATTTTTAACAACCAAATCCAGTTTTCCGTCTAAATTTTTGTTGTTTGAAAGTTCCCACGAAAAGTCCTCCATTATATTTACACTTCTGCCGTTTACACGAAGGATTTCATCATCAGGTAAAAGACCTGCTGTTTGTGCCGCACCACCATCTGTAACACTTTCAATTTTTGGCTCCACAAAGCCTTCCGAGCTCATTGTAAGCCCCACCAAAAGCACAAAGCCTAAAAGTATGTTCATGGCAGCACCTGCAACTAAGACCAAAAGTCTCTGCCAGGGCTTTTTTTTACTGAAAGAGCGCTCACTTACGGCCTCAGTATCTTCGCCCTCCATGGCACAAAAACCACCAATGGGAAAAAGTCTTAAAGAATAGACAGTTTCTCCCCATTGTCTGCTTAAAATTTTCGGACCCATACCTAAGGCAAACTCCATTACCTTAACGCCTGTTGCCTTTGCCACAATAAAATGTCCCAGCTCGTGAACAAAAATCAAGACTGCAAATATAATAATTGCAGCAATCGCCGTTAAAACACCATTCATAAGTCGCCTTTCTTCCTTTTAAAAAAATCGGTGTTTAAATTTTCTTTTTAAACACCACATTTCTATTCTTACTATCGTAGTTTATGCAAATTTGCCATAACATATTCTCTTGCCCAGGTGTCCGCAGCTAAAATATCCGAAACCGTGGGATATTGTATATTTTTGTGGGCATCCATTGCCATTTCTACAAGAGTACCTATATCTAAAAAACCTATTTTTCCATCTAAAAAAAGTGCTACCGCCATTTCATTTGCGCCATTTAAGACCGTCGTCATTGTGCCTCCCTTTTCTCCTGCAAGGTAAGCAAGCCTTAAGCACTTAAAAGTATCATCATCTGCTTTTTCAAAAGTAAGTAAAGACTTAGTCAAATCCAGAGCATTGTCCGTCATTGTGAGCCTTTCGGGGTAGGTCAGCGCATACTGAATGGGCAATTTCATATCCGGCACGCCCAGCTGCGCTATAACTGCATTGTCGCAAAACTCCACCATCGAATGAACAATGCTTTGGCGATGCACCAATACTTCAACCTTAGAAAGAGGAACAGAAAACAGGCTCTTTGCTTCCAAAACTTCCAATCCCTTATTCATCAGGCTGGCACTGTCAACTGTGATTTTTGCACCCATTGACCAGTTGGGATGCTTTAAGGCATCACTTGCCCTCATTGTTTTCAGCTCATCTTTTGTTTTGCCAAAAAACGGACCGCCTGAAGCTGTAAGGAGAATTCTTTTTACTTCGTTGTTATAATTTTTATCATTTACACGAGCCGCCATACATTGAAATATGGCACTGTGTTCGCTGTCAACAGGTATAATTTCAGCCCCTGTTTTTTTTGCAGTTTCCATTACTATATCTCCTGCTGTAACAAGGGTTTCTTTATTGGCAAGCCCTATTCTTGCACCTGCTTTTACTGCCGCTAATGTAGGCAATAGACCTGCTATTCCCACAATGCCTGTGATTACAATATCGGCATCAGACAATGATGCAATTTGCTCTAAGCTTTCTTTTCCCGAAAGAACCGAAACACCTGTATCTTTTATTCTTGTCTTTAAATCCTCAGCTTTTTTAGTGTCGGGAACGGCAACATATTTAGGTTTGAATTTTCTTGCTTGTTTTTCTAAAAGCGCAATGTTTGAATTTCCCGAAATCGCCAGAACGGAAAACCCCTGCTTTTCCTCAATAACTTCTAAACTCTGTGTGCCTATAGAGCCCGTTGAGCCTAAAATAACTACATTTTTCATATTATTCTCCTATTGTATAACAGGTAAAAATGTAATAAAGTAATACACCACAGGTGCGACAAACATTAAAGAATCTACTCTGTCAACTATACCGCCATGACCGGGTATTATATTTCCAAAATCTTT
>JAZNUA010000081.1:0-6878 GCA_045592045.1 Congzhengia sp.
CCGAATTTTGAATCAATCTGTCCTGTCCTTACGAAATCGTGAGTATGGGCATCAATGCCGGGTTTTATTCTAAAAAGAACATTTGCCGTAATGTTTCTTTCTTTGGCAAGGTTGCTTATTATTTCCAATTCGTGCTCATTATCAACTACAAATCTGCCAACGCCTACTTCAAGTGCCATTTTTATCTCGTCAACGGTTTTGTTGTTTCCGTGAAAATACACCTTGTCCATAGGAAAACCCGCCTTATAAGCGGTATACATTTCTCCGCCCGACACAACATCAAGTCCCAAGCCTTCACTATCTGCAATCCTGCATAGCTCACTTATACACATAGCTTTGCTGGCAAAAAGAATTCTTCCGTTGCCCCCGTAGTATTTTTTCATAGAGGTAACATAGGCTGAGCAACTTTTTCTTATTTTATTTTCATCTAACACATAAAGGGGTGTGCCGTACTTTTGAGCCAGTTTTACCGTATCTGCGCCACCTATTGTCAGATTGTTATTTTCAATTCCCAAATGTCCTGAAATCACAGTTATTTCTCCTTTTTTACTTCATTATTATATCATTTTACCAAAAGTGCTTTGAGATGTCAATTTTTATTTGACTTTTCAGCTTTTTATGTTAAAATATTACTTGTGAATTTTTTTAAAGATATAATTGGAGGAATTCTTGTGGAAAAGAATAATATAAGAAACATTGCAATTATCGCCCATGTTGACCACGGCAAGACTACATTGGTTGATGCTATGTTTAAGAACAGCGGCATTTTCCGCGATAATGAGCAGGTTCACGACCGCGTTATGGATTCAAATGACTTAGAGCGTGAGCGAGGCATTACAATACTTTCAAAAAACACCTCTGTCGTTCATAAGGATACAAAAATCAATATTGTAGACACACCGGGACACGCTGACTTCGGCGGCGAAGTTGAACGAGTACTCGGTATGGTAGAGGGAGTGCTTTTAGTTGTAGACGCTTTCGAGGGTGCTATGCCGCAAACTCGTTTCGTATTAAAGAAAGCATTAGAGCTTAACTTAAAGCCCATCGTTGTAATTAACAAAATCGACCGCCCTCAGGCTCGTTGCGAAGAAGTTATAGATGAAGTATTGGATTTGTTCATAGATTTAGGGGCAAACGATGACCAGGCAGATTTTCCTGTTGTTTATGCTTCGGCAAAGCAAGGCATCTGCGGCTTAGAACTTAATAATTTAAGCGACAATATGACACCTCTATTCGATGTGATTTTAGAGAGTGTTCCCGCTCCTGTCGGCTCTCCCAACGAGCCTTTGCAAATAAGAATTTCCAATATTGACTACGACGAATATATTGGTAAAATCGCGGTTGGCAAGGTTTCCCGCGGTACTGCAAATTACGGCGAAACCGTTGCTCTTTGTCGTGCTGATGGTACGGTTACTAATGTAAGAGCAGGCAGAATATATACCTTTGAAGGTTTAACCAGAACAGAAAAGGAATCTGTTCCCGCAGGAGATATTATTTCTATTTCCGGCTTAGGCGATTTTAATATAGGCGAAACAATCTGTTCTACCGATTGTATTGACCCGTTGCCTGTTATAGAGGTGGACGAGCCTACTATTTCAATGAATTTCATCGTAAATAACAGCCCATTTGCCGGAAGAGAAGGTCAATTTGTTACATCAAGACATCTTCGTGACAGACTTTTCCGCGAGCTTGAAACCAATGTAAGCTTAAAGGTTGAAGAAACAGACAGCGCCGATAGCTTTAAGGTTTCAGGCAGAGGAGAACTGCACTTATCTATTTTGATAGAAACAATGCGCCGGGAAGGCTATGAATTTCAGGTTTCACGCCCACAGGTTATTTTTAAAGAAAGCAACGGCAAAAAGTTAGAACCTATGGAGCGTTTAGTAATTGATGTCCCTGAAGAATTTGCAGGTAATGTAATAGAAAAACTCGGCTCAAGAAAAGCTCAGATGGTAAATATGTTTCCCAACAATGACGGATATATGAGATTGGAATTTACTATTCCGTCTCGTGGTTTAATCGGCTACCGAAGTGAATTTATGACCGATACCAAGGGTAACGGTGTTATGAATTCAATACTCGAGGGATTTGAAGAATTCAAGGGAGAAATCGCAACCCGTAACCGCGGCTCCATGATTGCATGGGAAACGGGCACTACAATAGCTTACGGTTTGCTTAATGCAGAGCTCAGGGGCTCACTTTTCTTAGGTCCCGGCGTAGAGGTGTATGAGGGTATGATAGTCGGCGAAAACGCTAAAAACGAAGACCTGACAGTCAATGTCTGCAAGAAAAAGCATGTTACAAATATGCGTGCTGCTGGTAGTGACGACACAGTTAAGCTTACTCCTCCTGTTATAATGAGCTTGGAGCAGTGTCTGGAATTTATTTCAGATGATGAGCTTGTGGAAATCACACCTGAAAACATCAGATTGCGTAAAAAGATTTTATCCAAGCAAGACAGAGACAAATTGGCAGGCAGAATGAAAAAACAAGGTTAATTTTAAAAAAGCTGTTTAAATTGAATTTAGACAGCTTTTTTATTGTACTTTCCAGATTGATGTGATAAAATGTAGTGTGGTGATTATATGAATAAAAATGATATTATACAGTTAAATATAGAAAAAACTGCCCAAGACGGCAGAGGCATTGGCTATGTTGATGGAAAAATATGCTTTGTTTCGGGAACTTTGGAGGGCGAAACGGTAAATGCAAAAATCTACACTATTCACAATTCCTATATTACTGCAGGCGTAACAGAAATCATTGTTCCATCTCCCAAAAGAGCCTATAACTACTGTCCACACAGTAACGACTGCGGCGGTTGTCCCCTCTCTCATATTGATTATAATTGCCAGTTAGAAATAAAGCGCAAACATGTGATAGATTCATTGGAAAGAATAGGAAAAATCTCAGATATCAAAGAGAAAGTTACCGAAACTAAAGGTATGGAAAGCCCAGAACACTACCGCAACAAAATGGTTTTTCCCGTAGGTAATGAAAATAAAAAAGCAATCGGCGGTTTTTATGCTCCGCGAAGTCACGATGTTATCGCTTTAAACCAATGCAGAGTCGGAGAGGCCTGTGCCATATCTGCACTTTCCTGCGTAGTTGATTTTATGAATAAAGAAAATATCCCTGCCTATGACGAAAGGACTCACAAAGGCGCAATCCGTCGTGTGTTTGTACGAACGGGATATCATTCAAAAGATATGATGGTAGTAATTTCTTCTGCCACAGAAAAGATTGCTTTTTTGGACAAACTGATAAATAAACTCCAAAGTACAGATTTTGGTGTATATACCTTAAAAAGCATTATTCTAAATATAAACACCAAGAAAAACAATCTTGTCTTAGGAGATAAAAATATTACTCTTTGGGGGCAAAGTACAATTTGCGACAGTATTTTGGGACTTGATTTTTCTATTTCACCCCATAGCTTTTTTCAGGTTAATCCTATCCAAACGGAGTTTTTATACCAAAAAGCCATTGACCTTGCAGAAATCGATGAAACTATGACTGTTTTTGATATTTACTGCGGAATAGGCACAATTTCTCTTTGTGCAGCACGAAGAGCAAAGAAAGTTATAGGTGTGGAAATCGTTGACGCCGCTATAAAGGACGCTAAAGAAAATGCCCAAAGAAACAATTTAAAAAACACTGAATTTTACTGCGGTGCAGCCGAGGATATAGTGCCAAGGCTGATAGAAAAAGGCGAACGACCTGATGTAGTAATAATTGACCCTCCAAGAAAGGGAAGCGACGAAAAAACCTTGTCTGCTATTGTGGGCGCTAAACCTAAGCGCATCGTTTATGTTTCCTGTAACCCGGCAACTCTTGCTCGTGATGTGAGGTTTTTAACAGATAATGGCTACACTCTTTCCACTGTCACCCCTGTGGATATGTTTCCGAATACGGAGCATGTAGAGTGCTGTGTGCTGTTGACCCAAATGAAACCTGATGATTATGTAAAGATAGAACTAAATGAAGAAGATTTAAGAAAGGTTGAAGAAAACAAATGAAAAAAAGTACAGTTGCAATTATAAGTGTTTTATGCACTTTTGTAGTATGTTTAGGAGCGTTTTGTACATATTTGGTCTTTAATGACGAAACCAAACAAGAAAAAACCAATTTAAAGGAAGAAATACAAGAGAAAACACATCAGTATGAAAAATCATCTGTTGTATATGTAAAATACACAGGAGAAGATTCTTATGAAACAGAGAATGATTTGGCGGCTTTAAGACCTCGACCTCAAGCAGATACGCTAGCTGAAAAAACATATTTAGAAATATTGAATTCAAATCAGGTTAGAAGTAAAATCGCCGAACAATATCCCGATATTAAGTACACAATAAAGCTACATAAAACAAATGATACAGATACATATAGCATTATAGTTAGAAGCGATAAAGAAGAACATTCAATAGCAATTTGCAATTTAGCAACTAATATTTTCAAAGAAAAAGTCATGGCAATTATCAATGGTGTAGATTGCAAAGTATTAGATTATGCTAGATAAAAGGTTGGTGCTACTAAGCAACGCTTGAGACTGTTGCACTGTTTCAACAACCAAAGAATGCAAAATAAAACACTGACACCGTTGAATATGGTGTCAGTGTTTTTATTTAAATATATCGCGCCACAGGCACTCTTTTTTATGTTGTCTGCACTAACTGATACAGTTCACTGCTGCAACCTCTTTGTTAATTTTAATATTCTGTCTTTCTGCCCGCTTTTTTATCAAGCTTTGCTTTAACGGCAATAGGAAGACCAAAGAGGTTAATAAATCCCTGTGAATCCATCTGATTATAATCTTCATCCTCGCCGAATGAGGCTGTCAATTCATCATATAATGTATAAGGACTTGTAACGCCGGCATTCATAATGTTACCTTTATAAAGCTTTAATTTAACATCGCCTGTAACTGTTTTTTGTGTTTCGTCAACGAATGCATCAATTGCCTTACGCAAGGGTGTAAACCACTGACCGTTATAAACTAAATCTGCCATTTTCTGAGCTACTGTAGCCTTGAAGTGAGCTGTTTCTTTGTCCAAACAAATCGTTTCTAAAACATCATGAGCGTGGTAAAGTATTGTACCACCGGGTGTTTCGTATACGCCACGGCTCTTCATGCCAACAAGAGGGTTTTCAACAACATCAAAGATGCCGATGCCATTTTTGCCGCCGATAGCATTTAACTTTCTAATCATAGAAACACCGTCTAAAGCTTCGCCGTTTAATTTTACAGGAATACCTTTTTCAAAAGAAATTGTAACATATTCTGGTTCATCGGGAGCCTTCTCAGGTGATACACCCATTTCCAAAATTTTATCTAAATCAGGTTCGTTTGCAGGGTCCTCTAAATCCAAGCCCTCGTGAGATAAGTGCCATAAGTTCTTATCCTTTGAGTAGTTTGTTTCTCTTGTGATTTTTAAGGGGATATTGTGAGCTTCTGCGTAGTCGATTTCATCGTCACGAGATTTAATATCCCAGATACGCCAGGGAGCGATAATGTCCATATCAGGAGCAAATGCCTTAATACCTAATTCAAAACGCACCTGGTCGTTACCCTTACCTGTGCAGCCGTGACAAATAGCATCACAATTTTCAGCCAAAGCAATCTCTACCAATCTCTTCGCAATCAAAGGACGGGCAAAAGATGTACCAAGAAGATAACCTTCATACTTAGCTCCTGCCTTTAAAGTAGGCCAAATGTATTCTTCTACAAATTCTTTCTGCAAGTTTTCTATGTATAATTTACTTGCACCTGTTTTCAGTGCTTTTTCTTCAAGGCCGTCCAGCTCTGAATCCTGACCAACATCAGCTGCAACAGCTACAACCTCGCAACCATAGTTTTCTTTAAGCCAGGGAATGATAATTGATGTATCAAGACCGCCTGAGTATGCTAATAATACCTTTTTGTATGTTTTCATTTTTTTCTTCCTTTCAAGTGTTAAATTTCATAATTATAATTATACAACAATAATGTTTTTTGTCAAGAGTTTTTATGAAATTTTTGCATAAAAATTCATTTTTGTGCAAAATGTTACAGATAATATGCATATTTTCGAATTTTTATGCATTTTGCTCATACTGTTTACTTTTTTTAAATATTGCATATTACAAAGATATGTGATATACTAAAAAAAGGAGGAATGTACAATGAAAAGAATATTCGTTTGTGTTTTAACCTTTATAATGATGATAACAGTATGCACATCTGCCTTCGCAGAAGTACGCCTTTTAGTAAGGGAGGATATCCCTATAGTTCATGATGACAGTGTTGAGGCCTGCGGATTGCAAAAGCTTGGGGTTTTGCGTGGCACAGGCAACGGCTTCGAATTGGAAAGGGAAATTACCCGTGCCGAAGCGGTAGCTTTGATTTTTAGAATCGTTCCTGATAATATCGGTGCTTTAGGACTACCAAAGCCTGTTTTTACTGATTTAGACGGCCATTGGGCGTATAAGGAGGTTACTTATGCGTATATGCTCGGTATAGTTGAGGGAGTTGGTGATAATAAATTTGAGCCTGACAGAACAGTTACAGGCTTAGAATTTACAAAAATGCTCCTTTCAATGATGGGGTACAAAAATGTAACTATCGAAAACGCCTACGAAATGGGGAAAAATTCAGACCTTATTTTGAACAACTTTACAAAAAGTGTTGTAGAGCCCAACTTAACGCTTATAAGAAGCGACGCCGTAAGGCTTATATGGAGCGCGTTGTTGGCAAAAACACCGGAAGGTACAATACTTTATAAAAAAATGATAGAAACGGGAAAATATACAGAAAGTGATTTTGATACGCTTTTAGGTTGCGGTCTTGTCAGCGGTACACCACTCGAACAAAGCGACAAATAGTAAAATCATTAGAAATA
>JAZNUA010000082.1:0-27347 GCA_045592045.1 Congzhengia sp.
CTAAAGAAGATGCCAAAAGGCACCCTCAGAAAAATATTATTACCAGAGCAATAGGTACTGACAGTACCGTACAAACAGATATTTATGAATTTCGTACAGAGCCGGACGACATTCTTATGCTCTGCTCTGACGGATTAGTAAATATGATTGAAGATGAAAAAATCCTTTCAATGATAGTTGAAACTTCCGAATTTTCATCTGTTGCAGATAAGCTTGTGGCAGAAGCGGAAAATGCAGGCGGCCTCGACAACATTACTGTTATATTGATTAAATTATAAAAAAGATAGGAGCTGTTATTATGATGAACGGAAAAATTATTGATGGAAGATATGAAATAATAGAAGAAATCGGCAGAGGCGGGATGGCTGTTGTTTACCTTGCCAAGTGCCTCGTACTAAACAGATATGTGGCAATTAAAACTCTCCGTCCTGAATTTCGTGAGGATGAAGAATTTATAAAAAGATTTAAAATAGAAGCACAATCAGCAGGCAATCTTTCTCATCCAAATCTGGTATCAATCTACGATGTTGGCAACGAAGGAGATACCGAATACATAGTTATGGAATATGTTGAAGGCATCACATTAAAGCAGTACCTTTCAGCAAAAGGGGTATTGCCGGAAAAAGAAGCTATTGATTTTGCATCGCAAATTTGTTCAGGACTTGAACACGCTCACAAAAAAGGCATAGTACACAAGGATATAAAGCCAGAAAACATTCTTATTACCAAGGAAGGAATATTGAAAATAACCGATTTTGGTATTGCAAAGGCATTAAATCAGGGAACCATAACAACGGGCAGTATGGCTATGGGGAGCGTACATTATTTTTCTCCTGAACAGGCACGCGGTTCATTTGTTGATGCAAAAACAGATATTTACTCCGTTGGTGTTTTGTTATATGAAATGGCAACAGGTAAGCGCCCGTTTGACGGTGACAGTGCCATAAGCATTGCAATGCAGCATATAGAAACAGAGCCTGTAAGACCCTCAATCATAAATGCAAATGTTTCATCTTCTTTGGAAGCGGTAATATTAAAGGCTATGAAGAAGGATACATTTGAGCGCTATCAATCCGCAACGCAGATGCTTATTGATTTAAAGAAGGCTTCCATAGGTTCCGTTGTTAATCATACTGCCGCAAAAAAACCTGTAACAGCAGAAAAACCGGCGCAACCGGCAAAAAGGCAGGCACCAAACCCTGAAACAATCAAGAAAGCGGTTGCAGCAAAAGAAGCCGCAGAAAGAAAGAGAAAACGGGACAGAAACGCAATCATCGCGGGTGTTGTATCTGCCGTGGTAGCCTTAGGACTTTGCGTATGGATATTGGCGTCATTCTTTATTTCGCCTGATGATGTGTATGTACCTGATTTTAAAGGGAAAACCTACTCAGAAGTTTTGTCAATTCTCAAGGAAAAAGATTCAACAAAGCTTCAGATTAAGCTTATAGATGAGGACGGCAGAGAAATTTCTCCTGAAACAGATGGTATCGTTATAGGTCAAGAGCCCCGTGCAGGAAAAAGCGTAAAATATAATGCAACAATAACGCTTACTATCGGTACCGACGCAGAATTGATAATAATTCCTGATCTTATTGATAAAGATGCGGAAGAAGCGATAAAAATATTGAAAAGCTTAGACCTTGAGGTTACTCAGGAAAATGTAGAAGATGAAGATGCAGACGAAAACTGCGTTGTTAAGACATCGCCTTCTGCAGGTACAGAAGTGGAAAAAGGTTCAGAAGTAAAAATATATGTAAATAGTGCAGAAGACCTTATAACTGTTCCTGATTTAGCAGGAAAATCAGAAAAAGAAGCAAAAAGCGCATTAGAGGACGCCGGTCTTACATTAGGTGAGGTAAAGACCGTTGACAGCAGCGAAGAAAAAGGCAGTGTAGTAAAGCAAACACCAAAATCAGGCAGCAAAGCTACAAAAGATTCTGAGGTTGATATCTATATAAGCAGCGGTTCCGAAGAAGATAACTATACAAGAGTTCCGTCTCTTATCGGTAAAACCGACGATGCGGCTCAAAAAGCTCTAGAAAGCGCCGGTCTTAAGCTCGGCGATGTAAAATCAGTGGAAAGCGATAAACCAAAGGGCACCGTTGTAAAACAGTCAAGATCTGAAAATGACAGAGTGGAAAAAGGTACGATAATAAATATAGAAATAAGCAAAGGCCCTAGTGATGAGCCTAAGCCCACAGAGCCTGTTACACCTTCAAATCCATCCACATCCACAGGCGCACCATCCACAGGAAATCCTGCGGCGTAATAAAAGTTATGCAAAACAAGAAAGGCTGTACTGCTAAATGATTACAGGTACAATAATTAAAGGCATTGGCGGATTTTACTATGTAAAAACAAACGAATGTATATATTCCTGTCGTGCCAGAGGAAAATTCAGAAAAGAAAGTCTTACACCAATGGTGGGAGATGTTGCAGAGATTGAGGTTACCGACAATATAAAAAAAGAGGGGTATGTAGTAAAGATTCTGCCCAGAAAGAACCAGCTTTTTCGACCTCAGGTATCGAATATTGACCTTCTGCTTATAACATTTGCGGCAGAAAGTCCTGTTCCCTCATTACAACTGATAGACAAGCTGACAATAACAGCGGCATCAAGGAATATTCCTTGCACCATATGTGTAAACAAATGTGACCTAAATCCCGATGTAGCGGAAAAATATGCCCAAATTTACAGACTTGCCGGTTTTTCTGTGTTGACAGTTTCAGCCAAAACAGGCGAAAACATCGATGCTCTAAAAGTTTTACTTACTGATAAAACCACTGCTTTGGCAGGCTCTTCGGGTGTAGGGAAATCAAGCCTGTTAAACGCCATTGGTGAAAATTATGGTCTTGTCACAGGACAAGTATCGGAAAAAATCCAGAGAGGCAAACACACCACTCGCCATACTGAGTTATTTCCTTTGTCTTTTGGCGGATTTGTGTTTGACACACCGGGATTTGGCTCTTTTGAAATAGAAAATATAAGTTTTCGTGATTTGGCGGAGCTTTTTCCTGAAATAAAAAGATATGAGGGCAATTGTAGATTTTCCGGCTGTAGCCACATAAAAGAGCCTGATTGCTCGGTAAAAGCTGCATTTGCAGAGGGGAAAATTTCGCACTCACGCTACGAAAGCTATGTGAATTTTTACGAAGAATTAAAAAAGATTAAGGATTGGCAATAAAAGGAGAAAAATATGATTAGATTAGCACCATCTCTGCTTTCTGCGGATTTTTCAAGGTTAGCGGAAAATATAAAAACGGTAGAAGATGCAGGAGCACAGTATTTACATTTAGATGTTATGGATGGGCGCTTTGTGCCAAATATAACCTTTGGTGCACCGGTAATAAAATGTTTAAGACCTCATAGCAAGATGGTATTTGATGTGCATCTTATGATTTCTGACCCTTTTCATTACATTGATGATTTTGCAAAGGCAGGGGCAGATATTATAACATTTCATGTAAATTCCGATAGCGATGTAGATAAAACCCTGGCCAAGATAAAATCCCACGGTTTAAAATGCGGTCTTGCGGTGAATCCTGATATTGATATTGAACTTCTCTATCCTTATAAAGACAAGATTGATATGGTACTTATTATGTCTGTATTTGCCGGCTTTGGTGGACAGAGTTACATAAAAGATGTAAATCAAAAAATCAAAAAGGCACGAGAATTTTTCGGCCCTGATATGGATATTGAAGTAGATGGCGGAATTTATACAAAAAATATGGATATGCCCATATCTTACGGCGCTAATGTGCTGGTTTCCGGTACAGGCGTATTCGGCCAGGCTGATATGGCAAAAGCTGTAAAGGATTTTTTAAAAGAATGAAAGCGTTAATTTTTTCAGGGGGACGCTTTTGCGGTCTACCCGATGAATTTGATATAAGTGAATATGAGCTTGTGATTTGTGCAGATTCCGGATATTATGCCGCGCAAGAATCAGGGATAGTTCCTGATATTTTTGTAGGGGATTTTGACTCTGTCTTAAGGGAAGAAATCACAGCGAAAAAAGTAATAAAGCTAAATCCCGTAAAGGATATGACAGATACGCAGGAGGCTGTGGATTTGGCAATTGATAAAGGTGCAAAGGAAATTGTCCTATTAGGTGCTTTGGGCAACAGAATAGACCATACCATAGCTAATATTCACCTTTTAAAGTATGCTCATAAAAAGGGTGTGGTGTTGAAAATTATTGACACAGACACATCTATTTCTTTGGTTACACATAAAACAGATGTTAAAGCAAAATGCGGATACTGTCTGTCTTTGTTGCCGTTGACAGATTGCTTAGGCGTTACTGTCACCGGAGTTTACTACCCGCTGAATAATGCCTCTATGCCTGTGGGAAACCCTTATGGAATAAGCAATGAATTTGTAGATGATTATGCGCATATAGAGGTAGCCGAGGGCGAATTACTCTTGATGCTTTGCAAATCCTGATATGGAGATACTCACTATGAACAATAATGTAATTAACAAACAAAAACTTGCGTCATATAATGTTTTTCTGGCAATTTTAGTTGTTTTGATACACACTGATAATACATATAGCTTTGTTTCTCTTTCGGACAAATCATTTTTGTCCACTTTTACTGTTTGTCTGGAGTGGCTTGTTTCCAAAAATATTGCATCATTTGCGGTGCCGTCGTTTTTTATGATTTCCGGAATTTTATTTTATCGTGATTTTACAGTAAAAAAATACCCGCAAAAGCTGAAATCCCGTCTTTTTTCGTTAATCATTCCTTTTTTTGTGTGGAATTTATTAAGATTTTTCCTTTTTTACGGCTTGGGAAAAATCGGTATTACTCAGGCACTTTTTAACGCTCCGAGAGTTTTATTTACCAAAGAAAATTTCTTGGAAGGGCTGCTATTCTATAAATTCAATCTGGGTTTTTGGTTTATGTACCAGTTGATACTTTTTACAGTTTTAGCTCCGGTAATCAGAATAATTGTAAAAAATAAGTGGTTAGGGCTTATAGCCATTCTTTCCCTTATAGGTGTTTATTCTGCAGATATTTTTGGAAATTTTCTCATCGTAACAATGGAAAAGAAATTCATTCTTTTAGATTGCCTTATTTATTATATGGCAGGCGCATATATTGGCACACACTTCTTTAATTATGTAAACCGCTCCGATAAAACTACAAAAATTCTGTCTGTCTGTGGCATACTTTTGGGACAGGCATTAAACTATGCCTTTATTAAAAGTAATATCTTGTTGTTTTATATTATGTTTTTGATTATTTCTGCAATATCCTTGTGGTATTTCTTTGATTTATTAAATCTGAAGTCACTTCCTGTTGCGTTGACTTCAATAACATTTTTTATTTATGCAGGACAGTACTTGAATTTTTGCAGGCGATAGGCGGCAGGTTGCTTGCAGATTCAGCAGCAGTAGCACTTCTTACATATATAGCATATCCGATTATAACCATAGGCGTTTTAGTAGGAGTTTCACTTGTGTTGAAAAAAATGGCGCCATCCATATGGAAAATGCTCAATGGCGCAAGATAATCATATCTTTCAAGTAGACACAAATAAAATGCAAAATTAACATACATTTAATAGTATATTAACATTCATAATATATAATGATGGTATACAATTGACGCGGGGAGTGTGGTAATATGCGAAAAAAAACCAAAGAAGAAAAGCTTAACATAACTAACACAGTTGACGATGCTGTTGAAACTATGCAGGAAAAGCCAAAAAAGAAGTTTACCGCAAAGCGTGTAACCATCTGGGTTTTGGTGGCTGTTTTGGGCGTGACTGCTATGCTGGGCGGTATATTGTTTGGTAAATTGTCCAATATTGCATTGAGCGACGACGCTATTCTGGCACTCGATGAGCCGTCAGGACACGGCAAGTTTAATGTGCTTTTACTTGGTGTTGATGAGGACGGCACTCGCTCCGATACAATAATGATTTTTTCAGTGGACAATGTGAATAAAACAACGAAAATTTTATCTATTCCAAGAGATACAAGAATTTCTCTCAATAACGGCAAGCATATAAAAATAAATGCCTGCTTAGGATTTGAGTCAAGAGAAGAATTTATGATAAATACCATCAAAGTTGTAACAGGTATGCCTATCCACTACTATTGCGAAGTGAATTTTGATGGATTTATCAAAATAATTGATATTTTAGACGGCGTTGATTACACTGTGCCTCACGATATGGACTATGACGATCCTGCACAGGATTTGCATATTCACTTAAAAGCCGGCCCCCAGCATTTAGACGGCAAGGCAGCACACGACTTCGTGCGGTTCAGACACAACAACAGAGGGCAAGGCGAATACGCCCCCGGTGAATATAAAAAAGGCGATATAGGAAGAATTGCAGCCCAGCAGGATTTCTTAAAGGAACTTTTCCGTCAGAAAATGCAGCCTCAGTACCTATTAAAAGCAGGCGAGCTTATAGATGCAGCCTATACTAATGTAAAGACTAATTTTACAATATCTTCGGCGTTAGATTTTGTAAGTATATTAAAATCTGCCGAAAGCACAAATCTTGAAACCTTTGTACTTGAAGGGTACGATAAGTATATAAATAATATTTCATACTTTATTTATGACCCAGTAGCAACCAAAAAGCTGGTTGCTGAAGAGTTTGGATTTCCAGAAGAAAATTAAGGAATGATACTATGGATAAAAAGAAATTTTTCATAACATGGGGAATAACATTTTTCACTCTCCTTGTTATTGTAATTGTTTCATTTGTGATGCTGTCTTTTTCAGGAAAAGGTAATGAGCTGGATTTTCTTGACAAACAAAGCAGCTCCTCTAAAAATATACTGGTAGTGGGTGTTGATAAAGACGGCACACGAGCAGATGTGATTATGCTCATCTGCACTAATCCAAAGGACAAAGAAATCAGTGTTATTTCCGTTCCCAGAGATACGAGGGTGGCGTTAGAAAATGGCAAATACTCAAAGATCAACGCCTGTCTCGGCAGAAAAAACGGCGATGCACTTCTGACGGACAGAGTTCGTGATTTAACAGGACTGCCCGTTCACAGTTTTTGTAAGGTAACATTTGAAGGTTTGCGAAATGTATTTGACATTTTGGGCGGAGTAGAGTATAATGTTCCCATAGATATGGATTATGACGATCCCGCACAGGATTTACATATTCATCTAAAGGCCGGTCCGCAACATTTAGACGGGGCAGATATTGAGGGATTGCTTCGATTCCGTTCCGGATATGCCACAGCCGATTTAGGCAGAATAGACACACAACAGGATTTTTTGAAAGAAACCATAAAGCAAAAACTCAAGCTCAAATATGTCTTTAAAATTCCTGCAGTTATGAGAGAGGTCGAAGAAAACTTCTATACGGATTTATCAGGCTTTGATGTATTATCTCTTGCATGGCGTTGCAAGGGTTGTAGTTTTGACAGTATTATACTACCTGGTGAACCGAAGATGATAGGCGGTGTTTCGTATTATATTGCCGATGTAAACGCCCCTGTAGAAATAGAGGCGCTTTTAGGCAAATCCACAGCTACGCCAGGTGATTTGAATGATAAAGTTATAGAATAGTAATATACTATATCAAATTTTTTTTAAGGAGGTGCAAAATAATGGCATATACAATTAAGGAAGATTGCATCGGTTGTGGTGCATGTGCATCACAGTGCCCTGTAGAATGTATTTCAGAAGGCGCTCCTTATGTTATTGACGCTGACGCTTGCATCAGCTGCGGTAACTGTGCAGATGTTTGTCCTGTAGGTGCTCCCGTTGAAGAGTAATTTAAAATGCGACAAGCTGTAAAAAGATGATAGCTCTGCTATCATCTTTTTTTGTACCTGTTTTTGCATATTTTTATAAATTTATCATTATAATATTATTATAAATAAAAAGGAGAATATATTTATGGAATTTACCGAAGGACAAGTGTACGCAGAAAAACTCACCGATTATTTTAAAAGGACAAAAGAGGAAAAGAGTCTGGCTGAAGATAAACAACATATTTTTTCCTTAATTACAAAGGCAAAGGAAGAAATCGACACTATAACATCAACCATAAATTATTCCGATGATACCTGTGCCATAGAGGCAGGCATCTATCGGCTCAAGGCTGCTGAATTAGAGTTAAACAGATACTTGAAATTAGCAAAAAAATTATATCTGACATAAGAAAGGAGCAATACTATGAATGTGCCAATTTCTCTGGCTGTCACATTTTTTTGTGTCTTAGCGATAGTTATCGCCATTTTGTTTTTTAAACAATTAAAAGGTTTGTTTTCGCTTATTTTAAGCACTATTGTGGGGTGGCTGGGGCTTTACATATTTAATTGGATATTTGCATTTTCAGGGTTTTGCATTGGCATAAATATTGCATCTGCTACAACCCTCGGTGTCTTGGGAATACCTGGACTTTTGCTTTTGGTTATTTTAAAAATCATTTATAAATAAGTTTTTACACAAAAAACAACCCAACGCAATACGCGTTGGGTTGTTTTAACTATGACAAATCTTCTACATATAAAACTCTTTCGCCTTTTTCATTCTCAACGGGAGCAGCTTCTGCTTTTGGTGCAGGTGCTTCTGCTTTACCGTCACGAACATCAAAGAATTTTTTTGCAACCTGAGGGAAAAGTGCATAACTCAAAACATCCTCTTCGCTCTTTGCAAAATCTTTAGTTTCCTCTCTGTATTTGTCAAGCTCAGGAGCAATCAGGTCAGCAGGACGGCACTCTATAATCTCTTCATCGCCTATTGCCTTCTTTCTTACTTCTTCATTTACAGGAGCAGGGAGTCTTCCGTATTCACCGCGAAGTAAACCTTTAGATTCCTTTGTCACCATCTTGTATCTTTCCCCTGAAAGCACATTTAAAACTGCCTGGGATCCTACAATCTGTGATGTAGGCGTAACAAGTGGCGGGAAGCCGAAATCTTCACGAACTTTTGGAATTTCTGCTAAAACTTCATAGTATTTGTCTTCGGCGTTTGCCTGCTTTAACTGTGAAATAAGGTTAGACAGCATACCACCGGGAACCTGATATAAAAGTGTGTTTGTATCTACATTTAATACCTTGGGGTCAAGGTCGCCGCTTTCCTTAAGCTTTGCAGCTACTCCACGGAAATGAACTGCCGCTTCACTTAATTTCTCTAAATCTAAACCTGTGTCACGCTCTGTGCCGGCAAGTGTTGCAACTAAACTTTCTGTTGTAGGCTGGCTTGTGCCGTTTGACAAGGGAGAAAGTGCACAGTCAACAATATCAACACCGGCCTGAGCTGCCATTAAATATGTCATATCGCCTGTGCCTGTTGTATTGTGGGTGTGTAGGTGTATAGGAACGCTGATGTTTTCCTTTAGCTTTTTAACTAAGCTATATGCATCATAAGGAAGAAGCAGATTTGCCATATCCTTGATACAGATAACATCTGCACCCATTTTCTCTAATTCAGAAGCTAAGCGTACAAAGTACTCCTCATTGTGAACAGGGCTGGTCGTGTAAGAAAGAGCTGCTTCTACCATACCGCCATACTCTTTAACATACTTAATAGCTGCTTCCATATTTCTTGTATCATTTAACGCGTCAAATATTCTTACAACATCGATACCGTTTTCGATTGACTTTTTGCAGAATTGTGCAACTACATCATCCGCATAATGCTTGTAACCTAAGATGTTCTGTCCTCGGAAAAGCATCTGTAATCTTGTCTTAGGCATTGCTTTCTTTAATGCACGAAGTCTTTCCCATGGGTCTTCGTTCAGAAAACGCATACAAGAATCAAATGTTGCTCCGCCCCAACACTCTAATGACCAATAGCCAATATCGTCTAAAAGCTTACAAGCGGGCAGCATTTCTTCTGTTGTCATTCTCGTTGCTGCCTGTGACTGGTGAGCGTCACGAAGAATGGTATCTGTAATATATAATTTACTCATTGTATTCTCCTTTCAGGACTAATTGATTACGCACCAAAGAGCGCTAATAACACACCTGCTGCGATTGCAGAACCAATAACGCCTGCAACATTGGGTCCCATAGCGTGCATAAGAAGGAAGTTCTTGGGGTTTTCTTTCTGTCCTACAGTCTGTGATACACGAGCTGCCATAGGAACTGCTGATACGCCTGCAGAACCAATGAGGGGGTTAATTTTGTTCTTTAAGAACAGGTTCATAAATTTAGCAAGTAACACGCCGCCTGCTGTACCCATACCGAAGGCTACTACACCCATTGCAATAATGCAAAGCGTCAGGGGGTTTAAGAATGTGTCCGCTGTTGCTGTGGCACCAACAGATATTCCTAAGAAAATCGTTACAATATTCATAAGCTCGTTCTGAACTGTTTTTGCAAGTCTGTCACATACGCCTGACTCTGTTAATAAGTTACCAAGCATAAGTGAGCCAACCAACGGTGCTGCTGAAGGTACTAACCATGCTACAAAAATTGTAACAACAATGGGAAATAGTATCTTTTCTGTCTTAGAAACCTGGCGTAAAGCCTTCATTTCAATCTGTCGTTCCTTCTTTGTTGTTAAAGCCTTCATAATAGGAGGCTGTATTACCGGAACTAACGCCATATATGAGTACGCCGCAACTGCAATAGGTCCTAAGAAATTAGGAGCCAGCTTTGATGTTACAAATATAGCTGTAGGACCATCTGCGCCACCGATAATGCCAACTGATGCTGCAAGTTTATCTAAGTGTGTGCCACCTAAAAATCCGTCCAGATTAGAAATGATTACAGGGAATAATTCTCGAACACCTAAGAATGTGACGAAAATTCCCAGCTGTGCTGCTGCACCAAGCAATAAGCTCTTGGGATTAGCAATCAAGGGACCGAAATCAGTCATCGCACCAACACCAACAAAGATTAAGCAAGGATAAATACCCAATTTAACACCTAAGTACAAAATATCAATAAGACCAGGCGTAAAGCCTTCTGCACCAAACATATCCCAATGAACATGGCCGCCGGCAAAGAGCTCTTCGTGATAGATGCCTGCTCCAACCAGATTTGTAAGTAACATACCGAATGCAATAGGGAGTAACAGCAAAGGTTCGAATTTTTTAACAATAGCTAAGAACAGGAGGACACATGCAATGGCAATCATTAACACTGTTTTCCAATTGTCGCCCTGTGCCAGCATAGAAAATCCTGTCTGCTGAATAAAATTTATTACTGCTTCCATCGTATAAGCCTCCCGAATTAGTTAATTGAACAAAGGAGGTCGCCTGACTGAACTGCTGCACCTTTTGTAACATTAACAGCTGCAACAATGCCATCGCAGGGAGCCATTATTTCGTTTTCCATTTTCATAGCTTCTAATATCATCAAAACTTCGCCTGCTGCGACTTTCTGTCCTGCTGCCACCTTCACATCTATGATTGTGCCGGGCATAGGACTTGTAATTGTTTCTCCGCCTGTGGGTGCCGCGGGTGCTGCCGCTGCAGGAGCAGGGGTTTCCGCAGGAGCTGCCACAGGAGCCTGTGCTGCAGCTGCGCCATCAATAAGTTCAATTTCTACTACATACTGTGTACCATTCACATTTACCTTATATGTTTTCATTATATAATCTTTCCTTTCGAAAATATATTTTTTAATTACACTCTTTTAACAGATTTAATGCGTATTCCTGTGACATCTGTACCTAAATCCTCTGCGATAGCTACAGCGATTGCTGCTGCAAATTCACCTTTGTCTTGTACGGTTGATACAGCAGGGCTTGATGACTGTACAGGATTTTTCACTTTTGTGTCTTTTTGTTTGTCGCCGTTGGCAAAAATTTTAATGAGAGCACTCATAATGTAACAAATTAAAACCAAACAAATGAGACCGACAAAAACCGTTCCTATGCCAAGACCAACAGCCATTGCATTTGAAATTTCCATTTAAAAAATGTCCTCCCTTCAAACTATTTGACTTTTTCGCATTTTATAAAGTGTTTTTTACAGGTAAAACCTTTACTATAATACAAAAAAAGCCAAACTCTCCAATAATATCATTTTATCAAACAAACTATCAAATATCAATATATTTTTCGCACAATTTTAAAAAATTTTTCCTCTATCTATTGTATTTTTTGCCAAAAAGCATTATTATATTTATAAAAGTATAAATAATCGGAGTTTTTATATGGATATTATCACACAAATAAAACAAAATTATGAAAAAATGAGCAAAAGTCACAAGATTCTTGCAGACTTTATATGCGAAAACTACGGCAAAGCCGCATTTATGAATGTTGAGCGGCTGTCCTATGAAACAGGTGTTTCAGAGGCTACGGTTGTAAGGTTTTCTGCGGAATTAGGCTATGAAAAGTATAGCCATTTTCAAAGAGCTTTAAACGACTATGCCAAGTCAAAGCTCACAAGTGTACAAAGGCTTGAACATGCTCACACGCAGTATAAGGACAACGATATTTTAACCGCTGTTTTAGAAGCAGATATGGACAAAATCAAAAGAACCCTTGCACAAATCGATAAAAATGCATTTTCAGGTGCGGTTGATGCTTTGATTCGCGCCAAAAAGATTTATGTTCTGGGACTTCGTGGCTCGTCTGCCTTAGCAAGATTTTTGACTTATTATTTAAATTTTCTGTTTCCTGATGTAAAAAATGTAAACGGAACATCGGTGGGCGATATTTTTGAACAGATGTTCAGAATAAATGAAGATGATGTGCTGATTGCGGTTTCCTTGCCTAGATATTCGCTAAGGACCATTCGCGCAGCCAAATACGCTAAGAAAAATAACGCCACAATAATCGGTATTACAGATGGTCAGAACTCACCTATATTAGAATACTGCAACTATCCCTTAATTGCAAAAACAGATATGGAGGCATTTGTTGATTCTTTAGTGGCTCCCATGTCTTTAATTAACGCACTTGTGGTTGCCATTAGCATGAAATTGCCAAAAGAAGCAAGTGCATCACTTCAAAAATTAGAAAGTATCTGGTCAGATAACGAGGTATATGATAATGGCAATAAATGATTTGATGGTCAAGGATTTTGACTATTTTTTACCTGAAGAGTTGATAGCCCAAACACCACTGTCTAACCGTCCTTCTTCCAGGCTTCTGGTTTTAGACAAATCAACAGGTGAAACGAAACACCGTACTTTTTGTGATGTTTTGGATTATTTAGACGAGGGAGATTGCCTTGTGCTAAACGACACTAAGGTGTTGCCTGCACGGCTTTACGGAACAAACAAGACAGGTGCTGCTATCGAATTTTTGCTTTTACAGCAAAAAGAGGGCGACATATGGGAAATAATTGTTCGTCCTGGAAAAAAATGCACACCGGGAAAAGAGATTTTCTTTGGCGACGGAAAGCTAACGGGAGAAATTTTAGAAGTTTTAGACAATGGGAACCGCATTGTGCGTTTTTCCTATGACGGTATTTTTAATGAAATTTTAGACCAGCTTGGCGAAATGCCTCTTCCACCCTATATTCACGAAAAATTACAGGACAAAAACCGCTATCAGACAGTATATGCCCGCCATGAAGGCTCTGCGGCAGCTCCCACTGCCGGACTTCACTTTAACGAGGAATTTTTACAAAAAATTAAGGCAAAAGGGGTAAAATTAGCCTTTGTTACGCTCCATGTGGGCTTAGGGACATTTCGTCCCGTTAAGGCAGAAAAGCTCTCAGAACACACTATGCACAAGGAGTGCTATGTGGTGACAAAGGAAACGGCAGACATAATCAACGAAACGAAGAAAAACGGAAAAAAAATCATCTGCGTCGGCACAACATCTACAAGGGTTTTAGAGTCTATTGCAGATGAAAACGGATTAATTTCTCCATGCTCCGGGGAAACGGGGATATTTATTTACCCCGGATATAAGTTTCGTTGCTTGGACGGTTTAATTACAAATTTCCACTTGCCCAAATCTACACTTATTATGCTGGTTTCAGCATTAGCAGGCAGAGAAAATGTGCTTGCTGCATACAAAGAAGCAGTAGAAGAAAAATACAGATTTTTCTCATTTGGTGATGCGATGTTTATTCAGTAAGACAAAATGAACGGAGAGTTCAAAGCAGGCAGGTCAAAATTTAAGGTGAGGCTTGCCTGTGATTAGTTAAATACAACAAAAAACTGACACCATTTCTTTCGGTGTCAGTTTTTTAAATATTCTGTGTCTCAGGCACTTTTTTTATGTTTTCCGCATACTAGTACGGTTTATTTTAGTAATATATGTATATATTCTGTGTTTCAGGAATCCACTCAACCTTGCATCCCAGACCTGATGCTACGCTTCTGATAGGTATCATTGTCACGCCGTCTATAAGTCTTGGCGCTGCTGAAGTAGTACCTGCAATTCCGTTTATAAAACAAAGCTTACTTCCAATAACAATGGAAATAGTACTGTATCTGTATTCTGCTTTTATTCTTTGTGTTTTTTCGTCCCAGCTGATTGTACCGCCCATAAATTCCACTACATCACGCAAAGGAACCATCGTTACACCGTCTATAAGAGTTGGTGCAGTTACCATTTTTTTTGCTGTTTCGCTTTTCAATGCGTATGTGCTTCCGATTTTCATTGAGATACATCGGTTTTCCCCCGGAAATGTAGGAATATTTTCAATGTCGTTTACATCTATAATTTCTTCGTATGTGCCTTCTGTTTTGTTCTCGTCAACAGGGGGTTCCGGAGTTGTGGGCACAGAGGGCAATGTGGGCTTTGGTGTGCTTGAACCATTTTCGTCTTGAGCTGGATTCTGAGGAGCTACAACACCAGGTTCTTTTTCTGGTGTTTCAGCATCTGCACCTAATGTTAAAAAGCCGTATGTTACACCATCTGTTGAATAAAAGGCTCTGCCGTTTCTGTATTCGCTGCAATCTGCAAATATGGGAGGAACAATTTCCTGACCGTTTTCGTCTATATACCCCCAAAGGCCATTTTTGAATACTCTGGCTATTCCATCGGTGAAGCCGTAACAAAAATCATAATCTAACTGCATAACCCAGTCACCGCGGAAATTTATATATCCGACAGTTGTGCCTTTTTTAGCAGGGAAACGACCGCTAGAGTCGCATTCGCCGATATAATCATAATTAAAAGGTGAGGTTTTTGCACCTGTCTTATCTATTATGCCGTAGCCTGTCGATAACGAACAGACAGCATAACCGTTTTTATAATCGCTTGCATGATTAAACTGAGGACGAACATTATATGCACCGTATGTGGTAATGTATCCCCACTTGTCACCGAATTTTACCGCGGCAAAACCGTTATGAAAATCAAATCCCATCTCAAACTGAGGTTGAATAATAATGTTTCCTGCAGTATCGCAATATCCGTACAAATTATCCTTCACGCCACATATAGCGCCGCCGCTTTCTGTATATGAATAATCAAAAGGAGAAACAAACTCAATTACTCCACCACGGTTTATGTAAGCATATTTGCCTTCGGGCATTAAAACACGGGCGAGATTTCCATTGAAATTATCTGCCTTTACGAACTGATAATCAATAATAACCGCACCTTCGCAGTTTATATAACCCCAGAGGCCGTTTTTCTTTGCTGGGATGAGTTCGTCTGCAATTTCTCCCATAGCTTCCCATTCGTAATCTGTAATAAGATACCCGTTAGTGTCGCAAATGCCCCATTTAGAGTCTTTTGAAACCTTTGTGACATTACTGTAAAAAGTATCTGCCATATTATAAATCGGTTCTCTGATAATGGTATAATTTTCGGCAAAAACTGTATATATAGATGAAATGCTTATTACGGCAGTCAAAAACAGCGTTAAAATCTTTTTCACGGAGTTTGCTCCTTTCCTAATTTTTGATGATAAAAAGCATAAAAACGTATCTTTTTACATTCACACAATGTGACACATTACATTTTATAACATTTTCTTTTAAATTTCAATAAAATATTAAAAAAACTATGATTTTTTTATATTTTGTGTTATAATTACAGTGAGATATTAGTGTAATCGGGGAGGAAGTGCATTATGAGCGAAATTATAGTTGTAAAATCTCATAAAGATTTTGCAAAATTAGACAAACCTGCAAAAGCTCTTTTTGATGGTGAACTCGTAGCATTTCCTACAGAAACCGTATACGGTCTCGGAGCTAATGCGCTGGATTCATCTGCGGTAAAATCAATATTTGCCGCCAAAGGTCGTCCACAGGACAATCCGTTGATTGTGCATATAGCAGAAAAAGACGACATATATCCCCTTGTAAAATCTGTGCCATTAGTTGCTGAAAAGATTTTAGATAAATTGACCCCCGGGCCTATTACAATTATTTTGGAGAGAAGCTCTATTATCCCCGATGAAGTTACGGCAGGAGGAAATACAGTCGCAATAAGAATTCCTGAAAGCAAGATTGCCCGCGAACTTATAAAAAAAGCAAGAGTGCCTGTAGCTGCTCCGTCTGCAAACACATCGGGACGCCCCAGTCCCACAAAGGCACAGCATGTTGCAGAGGACTTGCTGGACAAAGTAAGTTACATCATAGATGGTGGTGCTTGCCGTGTGGGATTAGAGTCTACTGTTGTGGACCTTACTGTCACGCCTCCTGTAATTCTCCGCCCCGGCGGAATTACCCACGAGGAATTGAGCAAAGTTATCGGAGAGGTTTTGGGATACAAAGCGGGCGACAACGACAGGACTGCGCCAAAAAGTCCTGGTATGAAGTATCGTCACTACGCACCAAAGGCCAAAATGACAGTTTTTATGGGCGACGGATGTGTCGACAGAATAAAAAAGGCAATAAACTGCATCAAGGAAGAAAAAATTTGCGTTCTCACTTCGGAAAATAATGAATATGAAAATGCAATTACAATAAATTGCGGAAAAACGCCTGAGGAATACTCAAAAAATCTGTTTGATGCTTTGCGCAAAGCCGATAATTCAGATGTTGATGTAATATTTGCAGAGTTCCCTTTCAGTCACGAAGGTATAGCAACTGCACTATATAACAGAATATCTAAGTCCTGCGGAGGAAATATAGTATTATGCAAATAGTTAAGTTTGAGGCTCGCCACATAAGCGATATTTTACAGGTGGAGGCAGAGTGTTTTTCTCATCCCTGGAATGAAAAAATGTTCATAGAGGAGATTAACGGGAAGTTTTCCCACTATTATGTGGCGGAAGAAGATGGCAAAGCCATAGGATATATGGGGATGTGGTCGCTGTCGGGTGAAGGACATATTACAAACATTGCTATAAGCACTTCCCACAGAAGAAAAGGCTATGCCAAGGCTTTGCTTTCACATTTTACAGACATAGCGAAAAAAGAGAATTTAGAATTTATGACTTTGGAGGTTCGGGCATCAAATATCCCTGCCATTGCACTTTATGAAAGCTTTGGCTTTGTCAATGTTGGTATGCGAAAAAAGTACTATGAAAACAGCGAAGATGCATACCTTTTAACAAAATTTTTTGGAGAGTAAGTATGGACAATCTTATCTTATCAATCGAATCATCTTGCGATGAAACCTCTGCCGCAATAGTAAAAAATGGCAGAGAGGTATTATCTAATATTATTTCGTCTCAAATAGACATTCATAAAAAATTCGGCGGCGTAGTGCCCGAAGTGGCATCTCGTAACCATATCCTCAACATTTCGTCAGTAGTAAAGGAAGCTATGGAAGAAGCGAAAGTTGATTTTTCTGATTTGTCTGCCGTTGCCGTTACTTACGGACCGGGATTGATTGGTGCTTTGTTAGTTGGTGTATCTTATGCAAAAAGCATCGCCTCTGCTCATAAGCTTCCGCTCATAGCGGTCAACCATATCCACGGACACATAGCGGCAAACTACATTACCCATAAGGAGCTGACACCGCCTTTTGTGTGCTTAGTTGCTTCAGGAGGTCACAGTCATATTCTGTATGTAGAGGACTATATGAAGTTTGAAATATTGGGCAAAACAAGGGACGATGCAGCAGGCGAAGCGTTTGATAAAATAGCTCGCGTTATAGGTCTTGGTTATCCCGGCGGCCCAAAGATTGAAGCTCTGGCAAAAGAGGGAAATCCCCAAGCTATGAATTTCCCCAGAGTAGAGTTTTCTGATGCACCTTACGACTTTAGTTTTAGCGGAGTAAAGACTTCTGTTATCAATTATCTGCACAACGCAGAACAAAAAGGTATCCAGGTAATTTCTGCAGACATTGCCGCAAGCTTTCAAAAGGCTGTCACCGATGTTTTGACAACTCATACCATAAGGGCGTGCACAGATAAAAAAGTAAACAAGGTTGTATTGGCCGGAGGTGTAAGTGCAAACAATGCTTTGCGAGAAGCATTTTCTCTTGCTGCAGCAGAAAATAATTTAGAACTATATTACCCTCAGCCTGTACTCTGTACCGACAACGGTGCTATGATAGGTTGCGCCGGTTATTATAAATTTTTACAGAAAGAATTTGCAGACAGCTCGCTGAATGCAGTAGCAAATCTTAAACTGTAATTTTCCGTGAAAGGAAGTGTACTATGGATAAAAGAGAGAATATAATTCCCGAGGAAAGCACAATTTTAGAAGAAACTACAAGTGACAACAGTGTTTCAGAGGATTCTGCTCAGGATAAAACCGCAGTCCCGCAGGAATCACCCGAAAAAGCTTCGGCCCGTGCGCAAATGGAAAATATCTTCAATCAGGTTTCCGTTATAAAAGCAGAAGAAGCTGCCGGCAACAATGAGCAAACCGAAACACAGACACAGTCTTTGCAGGAAAGTAACATCACAGAAATCGAAATAATGACTCGTCAGGTGCTCACAAATGAGGAAAAGGCACAACAAGAGAGGGAGCAAGAAGAAAAGCAAAAACAAAAAAACATAAAATCATTTATAAAGACGATTATATTTCTCCTTGTTGCAGGGATGGTTGTTTTAGGAGGATATGTGTATGTTGACTATATGCCCAAGAATGCAGAGGGCTCTAAAATAATTACAATCCCTGCGGGTGCTGGCACAGGCAAAATAGCAAATGAATTAAAAAAGCACAATCTTATTCACTCCAAGCTTTTCTTTAAAATAGTATCTAAATTTTCGGGAATGGACGGAAATTATAATTACGGTAAATTTGAAATTTCCAACTCATCAGGCTATCAGGATATTTTTAAAACCCTGTCAGGTCCCGGCGATAAAATCAAAACAGTAAAGGTAACAATTCCTGAGGGTTATGAAATCTATAAGGTTGCAGACCTTTTGGAACAAAAGGGTCTGATAGACAAAGACAAGTTTAACGACCTGATAGACAACGGAGATTTTGATTATGATTTTATCAAAGCAATACCTAAGCGTGAAATGAGATTAGAGGGATATCTTTTTCCGGACACATATTTTTTTGCACCCAATGATGAGTATGGCATAATAAATGAGATGCTCGGACGATTTGAAAAAGTTTATCTGAAGTATGAAGACGATATTAAAAAGTCAGAAATGGAGTTAGATGATATTATTACACTGGCGTCGATTATTGAACGCGAAGCAGGTTCTGCTGATAAAAAATTAGTGTCGAGTGTTTTTCACAATCGCATAAACAGTGACGAATATCCGTATCTGCAATCCTGTGCAACCGTTCAGTATGTGTTAAAAGAAAGAAAGCCGGTGCTGTCTCTTGATGACACAAAAATTGACAGTCCCTATAACACATATCTAAACAAAGGTCTTCCTATAGGTCCTATTCGCTCTCCTGGCGAAGAGTCTATTGAAGCGGCGCTAAATCCCGAAAACACAGACTACTATTTCTTTGTTTTGGGTAAAAACGGAGAGCATCATTTTTCGACCACATACCAAGAGCACTTAAAAAACAAGGACAACTGATAAAAAATGAACCGAGATAAGTCTTGGCGATTTGAGAACTTGTTATTTCATAGATTTAAGAGGTAAAATAATGGAAAAAACTAAAAAAAATCTTAGCTTTTTACAAAAAATAGAAAACTTCTGGTACTACTATAAATGGTGGGTTGTACTGGGAATATTAGTGATTGCAGCTATAGCAGTTTATGCTCAGCTTGTCAATGAAAATAAAAAACCCGCCGATGGAGACTTGACGGTTATTTCAGTTTTTTCACACCCTTTGACTGCTGAAAGCTACGACATCGACCAAAGACTTACAGATGTTATCACGGATGCCAATGGTAATGGAGAAACAAAGGTTGTTTTAAATCCTTATTACATTACAGAAAAACGCGCAAGCGATGAAGACAGACTTTCAGAAAGCCAATTTGAAAATGACTTAAGTCATTGCCGCGGGGATATACTGTTGTTTGACGAGCCGAATCGTGATTATTACATTAAGAAAGATATCTTTGAGCCCATTGAAAACTATGTGGATTTATCCGAGATTCCTGCCGAAGACATCGTATATCGTGATGGTGTAGCGGTGGCAGTGAAGCTTACAGAGAGTAAAATTTTAAGCGATATGAAGTTTATTATCGATGAGGTATATGCAAGCGTAATGTTTATACCTGACAACCCTGACGAATCACTCTTAAAATCGAGAGAAAACACAAAGGCAGCACTAAAGAAGCTGCTGGAAAAGAGTACGCCCATAACTGATTGATTTGCATTTTAAAAGGAGCAGTTTCACTTTTAGGTGAAACTGCTCCTTTTTTTAATATGGCTGTTTTTTTGCAGTAGCTATTTCAAAAACATATGTAAAAGAGTTTCATATAATTTGCTCTTATATGGCTGATATCGCATCGGTAAGTCAAGCCAGGTTTTTTTGTCCATAACTGACTTATAATGAGAAAATGCATCGAAACCATCTTTTCCGTGGTATGAACCCATACCACTTTCACCAACACCGCCAAAACCCATTTCGCTTGTTGCAAGATGAACTACTACATCATTGATGCATCCTCCACCGTAAGAAAGTTCTTTTGTAACTCGGTTAATATGCTTTTTGTTACTTGAAAACAGATACAAAGCAAGTGGCTTATCTTTATCCTTTAATTCTTCAACCAACTTGTCAAAGTCATCAAATGTAAGTATCGGCAGAATAGGTCCGAAGATTTCTTCGCTCATCACTGCATCATTTTCTGTTACATTATCCATAACCGTCGGAGCGATTTTGTTGGTTTTACTGTTCGTTTCTCCGCCGATAACGACCTTGCTTTTATCTATAAGCGAGCTGAGTCTTTCAAAATGTTTTTCGTTGATTATTTTTCCGTAATCTTCATTATCTAACGGGTTATTGCCGTATTGCTTTTCTATCTGTTTTGCAACTTCGCTTATGAATTTGTCTTTTATTGAGCTTTCACAGAGGATGTAATCGGGAGCTACACAAGTCTGACCGCAATTTAAGAATTTTCCGAACACTACTCTTTTTGCGGCAAGTTTAATGTTTGCACTTTTATCTACAATACAGGGACTTTTGCCGCCAAGTTCTAGTACAGCAGGTGTTAAATGCTCGGCGGTTTTTCGAAGTACCTCTTTGCCAACCGACTGACTTCCCGTAAAGAATACAAAATCAAACTTTTGTTCTAAAAGAGACTGGTTTTCAGCTCTGCCGCCTGTTACAACCGCAACATATTCGGGTGAGAAACACTCTGTTACGATTTTTTCAATTATTTTGCTTGTTGCAGGTGAATATGCGCTTGGTTTAACTATCGCTGTATTACCTGCAGCAATGCTATCAGCCAAGGGATCAATCGTCAAAAGAAAGGGGTAATTCCAAGGGCTCATAATAAGAGTATTGCCGTAAGGAACAGGCTGTTTAAAGCTATGTGATGCAAAGTTGGTAAGTGGGGTAGCTACTGTTTTTCTCTTTGCAAATCTTTTTGCATGACGAATCATATATGAAATTTCAGAAAGTACAAGACCGCTTTCGCACATAAATCCTTCAAAATGGCTTTTCCCAAGGTCCGATTTTAATGCGTCGTTCACTTCATTTTGGTATTTTTTTACTGTTGAATAAAGCTTTTTTAATTGCTCAATACGGAATTTAACTGGAATGGTAGCACCGCTTTTGTAGTAGGTTCTTTGGTTTTCCAATAAACTTTGTATTTCCTGGCTTGTCATAATTTCCTCCCGTTATGCTTTCTCAAATCCTACAAGTATGCCGCCTTTTTCGGCGTAAAAACTGCACAACCCTCTGAATTTGTGTATTTCTATTTGTGCATTCTTAAATTTTTCAAGAATCAATTCTTTCAGCTGATTGGCTGCAGATTCATTTTGGCAATGACCGATGCTGATTTTACCAAAACGAAAGCCCTCTGCCTCTATATGCTCTATCAAAGCACCAAGAGAACGGCGTTCTCCACGGCATTTACGCATCGGTTCAAGTGTGCCTTCGTCACTTGCTTTTCCAACAATGCAAATCCCTGCAATACCAACAAGTTTTGCGACAATCGATGAAACCCTGCCGTTGTTTGCAAGGTTTTTCAAAGATTTGAGCATAAAAACGAGTCCCGTTTTTTTCATATAGTCTGTTACATTATTGCAAATTTCTTCGAAAGGAATGCCTTGTTTCACATATTCTGCGATTTTTTCGATAGCCAATGCGATTTCGGGACCTGCAGAAAGTGTGTCAAACACATGCACCCGTTTTCCCTCATTTTCTGATTCGTATATTTGCTTTGCAACGCAAGCAGAGTTGTAGCTGCCTGAAAGATTCCTTGTAATTGTTACACAAAAGATGTCGTCTGCATCAGAAAAAGCATCCAGCCAGTCACTTGTGTTTGGACAGGAGGATTGAGATTTCCCCTTGTACTGATATAAGAATTCCACCATATCATCTACAGCAAGTGAGTCGTTATCAACAAATTCCTTTACGTCTGTGATGAGCTTCATCGGTGCGCAAGCAAATTCAATATCCTTTAAAGAAAAGAGATCACAAGATGAATCTGCAACAATTTTAATTTTTCTCATAATATCCTCCTATTTGGTAATAAAAGCTTTCCAATTCTTTTCTCGTCATAAGCTTCGGTACGGGGTAAAGGGGATTTGCTTCCTTTTCGGCGTGCTTCGCCAAAACTGAAACATCTTCCTTTTTGATGCCTTCAATCTTATTTGAAATACCCATATCTGCATTGAGGTTCTTTATTGCATCAATAAATTTCTTTGCGCCGATTTCATATGAATCATTTTCATTACAGATTCCTGCATATTCGCCGAGTTTATAGAGCTTTTTATATACGCTCTCGCCATAAGCCTCAAGCACATAAGGCATAATAACCGTATTTGCAAGACCGTGAGGAGTTCCATATAAACCCCCAAGGGCATGAGCAAGGGCGTGAATATATCCCACATAAGACTTTGAGAATGCTATTCCTGCCTTGTATGCGGCATGTAACATATTTTCTCTTGCTGTATGGTTTTTGCCGTCAGAGTACGCTGTGTAAACATTTTCAAATACAAGCTTTGTAGCATCAAGAGCAAGTTGGCGTGTCTCTTTTGTTGTAGAACGACCTATGTATGCTTCAACAGCGTGAGTAAGAGCGTCCATTCCCGTAGTAGCAGTTAAATGAGGTGGCAGAGAATATGTAAGTGCTGCGTCCAAAACTGCATAGTGAGGAATCAAAGGAAAACTCATTATTGCGTATTTGTGATGTGTGAAAGAGTCGGTAATCATTGCAGCGAGTGTCGTTTCACTGCCTGTTCCTGCTGTTGTGGGAATTGCTATAAATGTCGGTAATTTACGCCATGCTTTTAGCTTACCGCCTAACTGATTTACAGTTCTTTTCGGATATACAACACGGGCACCTACTGCCTTTGCACAGTCCATAGCCGAGCCACCGCCAATGGCGATAATACAATTACATTTGTTGGTGTGGTATACTTTTAGGGCGTCCTCAACATTTATAACCGTCGGATTCGCAAGCGTCTCATCATAGACCGCATATTGAATATTGCCATTCTTCAGGGCTTCTTCAACAGGCACTAGCAATCCGTTATTTGCAATGCCTTTATCTGTAACAACGAGCACAGAAGTTGCCTTTTCTTTTTTTAATACTTTCCCAATTTCTGCACAAGAATTTATAATTTCCGGTTCTCTGTACGGAAGTACCGGCAGAGCCATTCTGAATGCCGCCTGAAATATACGGCAATATACTGATTTAATAAAAAACATGGTTACCTCTCGTTATCATAGGATTTTGCAACTTTATCAATATTTTCACTTATGGTATTCAAACTGCGATAGAATATATCTCTGTCTTCATCAGAAATACCTGAACTTATTTCTTCTAAAACAGCAGCGATTTTATCTGCAATTCTTTTACCTGCACGCATTCCTCTTTCTGTAAGTTCAAAAGGAGCGTTGTATCTTTTTTTGCTTTCGGATTTGCACACAATATAGCTATTATTTTCAAGATAATCAAGACTTCTGGAAATTGTGGCCTTATCTTCTTCGCACCGCTCGCACAGGTCTTTTGCCGTCAGTCCTTCTGATGTGTACAAATAATAAAGGCAGGAAATATGCGGACCTCGGAGCTCGTATTTTGCCATTTCCTTATTTTTGATTTTACGGATGTTTCTGTTGATTCTGTTTAACAGAATTGTAAAAGTTTCAAATCTTTCGACCATAATTCACCCTCCACACACTTGTTGAAGTTTCAACAAGTGTATTATAACAAAAACTTGTTGAATTGTCAACAAGTTTTTCTTGGTCAAAACGGTATTTTTTATTTTGCTTGTAATTTTAGAACTTTTGTGATAAAATATATCTGCTACAACTTTTTTAACTATGCCTAATATTGGCATAATACTATTTGAATAAACACTTGTTTAAGAGGTACGCTATATGTAAAAAGCGTACACTTTGTTTCGTCATACTCTTAAACTGTGTTTAGTGTTATGGTTAAAAAAGTGTGTAGCAACCTTTTGAAACAGAGTCACTGCGTTTTTATGCGTAGTTTCTCTTACAAAAGGGGGCTACGCATTTTTTTATGTATGGAGTATGATATGGAAGAAAAAAAGACCTGCTGTTTTTTTGGGCATCGGAAAATAGCAGCAACGGACGGATTGAGAGAAAGGCTATATGAAATCATCGAAAATTTGATTATATATAAATATGTAGATACCTTTCTTTTCGGGAGCAAGAGCGATTTTGACAAGTTGTGTCTTGAAGTTGTTACGGAACTAAAAGATAAATACCCACACATACAGCGTGTTTATGTTCGCGCAGAGTTTCAGCATATCAACGACGAC
This sequence comes from Congzhengia sp., assembly GCA_045592045.1. GTDB lineage: Bacteria > Bacillota > Clostridia > UBA1381 > UBA9506 > Congzhengia. Next base: position 25,078 of record JAZNUA010000082.1, read on the forward strand.
TACAAGGCATATCTTTTACAAAGCTATGACGATACATATTATCCTGAGGGGATTTCGGGTTCAGGGCGTGCAGCTTATGTAGAACGCAACCAAATCATGATTGATTGTTCCCACATCTGTGTTGTATATTATAAAGACGACTACTTGCCACCGAGGAGAAAGAACAGCCATCGATATTTGACAGACTATCAGCCAAAAAGCGGAACCCAAACTGCGTGTGAGTATGCCGTAAGAAAAAACAAAAAAATCATAAATGTATTGCAGTATTAGCTTATGATATTATTCAGTTTTTTAATCCAAATTTCACTGTTGCATTTTTACATAAAAACACCCTCAGAGGAAAATCATCCTTCGAGGGTGTTTGTTTTTAGTATGTTCTCTTTATTTGGTCGTAAATTGGTCGTAAGTTTTGTCTTTCAATCCTTGAAAACCTTGATTTTACGCCATTTATTTATCAAGAGGCTTCATTGTTGGGAAGAGCAAAACATCACGGATTGCGGCAGAATCTGTTAACAGCATACACATTCTGTCAATACCGAAACCGATACCGCCAGTAGGTGGCATGCCGATTTCCAATGCATTCATAAAGTCTTCGTCTGTTGTATTTGCTTCTTCATCGCCAAGGGCGAGTAAGGCCTCCTGAGCCTTGAAGCGTTCTCTTTGGTCGATGGGGTCGTTTAATTCTGAATAAGCATTTGCCATTTCCCAACCGTTCATAAAGAACTCGAAACGCTCAACATAATCAGGGTTTTCGGGTTTTTTCTTTGTTAAGGGAGAAATTTCAATCGGGTGGTCCATAACAAAAGTAGGCTGAATTAAATGTTCTTCAGCATATTCTTCAAAGAATGTGTTCAAGATGTCGCCCTTTGTGTGATGGGGCTCAAATTCCACATGCTTTTCTTTTGCAACAGCACGGGCTTCTTCGATTGTGCTGATTTCATTAAAGTCAACGCCTGCATACTTTTTAACGGCGTCAACCATTGTGATTCTTTCAAAAGGCTTGCCTAAATCCATTTCGATGCCGTTGTATACAATTTTTGTAGTACCTAAAACCTCTTGCGCTACATGACGATAAAGATTTTCTGTCAAATCCATCATGCCGTGGTAGTCGGTATATGCCTGATACAATTCCATAAGAGTAAATTCAGGGTTGTGACGGGTATCGAGTCCTTCATTTCTGAAAACTCTGCCGATTTCATAAACTCGCTCTAAACCGCCTACAATCAATCTCTTTAAATACAATTCCAATGAAATACGAAGCTTAAAGTCCTCGTCCAAAGCATTGAAATGTGTTTCAAATGGACGGGCAGCAGCACCGCCTGCCTTAGATACAAGCATAGGTGTTTCAACCTCTAAGAAATCCTGCGCATTCAAGTAGCTGCGGATAGCCGCAATAATCTTTGAACGCTTTATGAATGTGTCTTTGACATCTGCATTCATAATCAGGTCAGTATAACGCTGACGATAACGAAGGTCGGTGTTTGTCATGCCGTGGAATTTCTCAGGTAAAGGCTGGAGAGATTTGGACAAAAGTGTGATTGAATCTACACGGATTGATATTTCGCCCGTCTGTGTGGTAAACACTTCGCCCTCTGCGCCTATAATATCGCCGATATCATATCTTTTAAATTCATCGTAAGCTTCGTCGCCTAAAACATCTTTCTTTATGAAAAGCTGAACTCTGCCGTTCATATCCTGAATGTCAGCAAAACCCACCTTACCCATACCGCGCTTAGACATAATTCTGCCTGCAACGATGACAGTTTGTCCATCTAATGGAGAAATTTTTGCAACTATTTGCTTTTCTTCTCCTCTTACAGTTACCGTGCGTTCTTCTTCGGTGTATCCGTCTACAATATCCTTAGAAGAATGTGTGCGATTAAATTTGGTTATCTGAAAAGGATCTTTTCCACCTGCCTGGAGTTCAGCAAGCTTGTCCCGTCGCACCTGTAAAATTTCTGAAAGCTCCTGCTGAGGAGCGTTATTATTTTCTTGTGACATAAGAAAACCTCCTAAATTACATTATATCCACTCTATTATACAACAATTTGCTTCATTTGTAAAATGTTTTTTTCCTAAATCGAAATTTTATTTACGGATTACAAGTTTTACAAGGAGAATAGCCCTGGGATATTATTGCCTGTCTGGTAGCAATATAGTTCTTTTTATTTTTTTCTTTCATCTGCTTTATGCTGGCACAGGTTGGGTTGTGAAATTTTTTTGTAGATGTGTTAAGAACATATTCTTCCTCTTCTGTTTTTTCCTGTTGC
>JAZNUA010000083.1:0-2169 GCA_045592045.1 Congzhengia sp.
TACGATCCGACTTGCTATACGGTATAGGCTATACCGTTGACGAAATAGCAGCCGAGCATCCAGAAATAAGTAAACGCACCATACAGCGGCATCTTGCCAAGTTCCGAAAAAAAGAACAGACAGAGCATGAAAGGAATCTGACAACAGCAGAGGTCATTCGACTGTATCGGGAGGAATATTCTCTAACAGGCATTGCACGGCAAACAGGCATAACCGTTGAGGATGTTCGTTGTGTTTTAGGGTTGGATAGCATGACAAATCTGACAATGCAAGAAACTATAAGGCAAACAAGTGAATCCCCACAATTTAAGGCTGCTGAATGTCAAGAGCTTTTTTATTGTTCCCTTTACAAGGAAGAAACAACACACTCAGCGATTGATGAACACACTATTGCTATGGCAGCCTTGAGAACAGACACACGAAACATTGCTATCATCGGTACAGCAGGTACGGGCAAATCAACCTTAATTAGAAACTTTCTATCAACGCTATCGCCCGAAGAACGAGCTGCAACATTGGTAGTCGCACCTACTGGCAGAGCAGCAGACCACTTAGATGCACAAACAATACACAAGGCGTTCCAGCTCCCTAATGAGGTGCAACCAAATGATGAAGTAACTGCTGCTCCCAAAGCACTATATTCTATTTCCAGGCTAATTATTGATGAAATCAACATGGTTCGTATTGATGTTTTTACAAAGGTCATTAAGACTATTCAGTTCATAGAACAGCAAACAGATAAGCACATCCAAGTCATCGTAGTGGGTGACTTCGGACAAATCCAACCTGTCACAACGGACGAAGATATGGATGCAATCAAATTCTACTATCCCGAAGCCAAAGGGGTATATGCTTTTCAGTCTGAACTATGGGAACAGATGAATTTTCGTAAAATCGTATTAAAGTATATCCATCGGCAACAGGAACCCGAATTTATGCAAAAACTAAATGAAATCAAATATGGAAAGCTGTCTGCTATAGATTGGTTTAATAAAAACGCTAATTCTCCCTACAGCTTTAATCCGATATATATTTGTCCCACAAACAAGCTGGTTGACTATTACAATAAGCAAGCTGAAGATAGGTTCTATCCCGACGAGCTGGTTAGTTTTGATGCCATTATTACAGATGGCACACCAAAAGAAGCAGAGCTGCCGTGTCCCAAGCAGTTGCGTTTAGCTGTCGGTATGCGGATTATGACCGTTTGTAATACGGACAAATTCAAAAATGGCAGCATGGGACAAATTATTAAAATCAAACCTAACAGCATCCAAGTAAGATTTGACAACGGCGCAGAAGTTACAATTGCAGCAATGCGTTTCAAATTACAAGATGGGGTTGTTTATGAGCAGCTTCCCATTGTCCTGGCGTATGCCATAACAGCCAACAAAAGCGAGGGTATGACCCTGGAAGAAATCAATGTTGTTCCTGGGTACTTTGCCCCAGGTCAGTTATACACAGTCTTATCACGCTGTAAGCGCCTTCAGAACATACATCTTATCCAACCGTTGACTGAAAAAGATTTAATTGTAGATATAGCAGCATTAGAAATGACCATAGACAAATAACACGGGCTTGCCACAAGGCAAGCCTTTTCAATTGAACTGCAAAGGTTATAAAAACGAACTTTTCCCCAAGATAGTATAGATGAGCAAAAAGCGGCGTTTTATATCTTCTATATTAACTGTAGAAGAAACAAAAAACCAGGGAGGGGTAAAGTTGAAAGAAATTGAAACTTCCAATACATACGAGGTACAGATACGGAACGGAGATAAGGTTGTAGCCCATGTAGGCTGTAGCTTTACAAACGGCGGCATATATATACGGGACTTGTTTGTGCTGCGTGATTTTAGGGGTAAGGGTCTGGAAGAAGTGTTGCTAACAAAAGTGTTGGATTATGCAGCAACGCAAAAAGCCAAAAAAGTTGTTTCCTACTGTGGAGCTGAACCGTTCTGCGAAGATGGGCAAATACCCATAGAACAGGAAATACTATGGTATGAGAACCACGGATTTAGCCACCACCATAATGTAATGGGCGTTACCCCCTGTATGGTTAAGCAGTTATAAAGGGGGCGCAGCATGAAACCTAAGAATTTTATTTGGTACACGGGAATCTGGACATATCCTCCCCTTGTTGCGCTATGGCATTTGATTGTGACGACCCTGGCA
>JAZNUA010000084.1:0-11022 GCA_045592045.1 Congzhengia sp.
TTTCAGATAATATGAAACCTCGGTATTTTTATAAAAAATTCCACTTATTTCATCAGAAAAAAAGTACATTATCCCTGCTGCTCCTACTGAAAAAATTAAGGTAAGTGACAATGTTTTTTCTATTATTTTTTCTATTCTTTGGGTTCGTTTTAGCTTGTTAAGTATTGTTATTTCCGGAACGAGCAGCACTGAAACTGAATTTACAACGCCTGATGGCAAAAAAATCATAGGCATTACCATTCCATGTACAATTCCGTACGCTGCCAGAGCTGTTTCCCTGATTCCGCAGAAATTTTCCAAAGCTTTTGGTATCAAAGTGTTTTCAATAGTGGTTAACGCCGATCTTATGTATGCACTTACGGCGACAGGAATGCCGTATTTTAACACTCGTTTTTTTAAATCAACAGATTTATCACTATTATCGTTTGATACATCTATTCTATATACACAAGCGAGCAACACAAATGATACTATCTCTGATAATGTACCGCTCAAAACCAAGCATACGCAGGCACTTTTTACGCTGATATTTCCCGAAATATTCAACAAAACAACAGCCGATATAATTTTTATTATCTGCTCTGTAATCTGCACCAAGGAATTTTTATATACTCTTCCCGTTGCTGTGAAATATCCGCTCAAAGCAAAAGACATAGAAACACATGGCAAAGACACAGACAGTATGCGCAAAGGAAGCTCTATGCGATTATCTCCGATTATTTCATTGGCGAAAAATGGCGCTGAAAAAAACACTGCCAAAAATGCAAATACACCAAAGCTTCCTGCATATATGAGACACTTATTCACCGCCGAGCTTTTGCTTTTTCCTTGCGCCGCCTCCTCCGCTATTACCTTAACAGATGCTAAATTTATCCCTGATGTTGCCAATGTTACACCAAAGCCGTAAACTGTCATAATCAGTGCAAACAGCCCCATTCCGCCTGCACCTATCCTGTTTGCCGCATATACATTAAAAGAAAAACTCACCGCTCGCATCAAAAGTGATACTGCGGTGAGAATAACTGCATTTTTTATAAATTGTTTTTTTCCGGACATTATCCCGCCTCCGCACAAATACTAATAAAATTTTATGCGCAAGCAAGTATTTATATGTTATTTAACCGGAATTTCAACTGTTTTTGTTTCAAAAACTGTCTCTAAATCGTTATTGATCGCCCTGAATGATGATTTTACCGAAGTAATTTCTGTTATACCTGAGCCTTTCAAATCAGCATCCATAAAAAGCATAGAATCTATTGCCTTTTTGTGAGCACCAACGGTAATTACAAATGTCGGCTCTATTGGACGACTATTTAAAAATACATCTTTTGCCATAATGGAAAATGACCTATCTGTGTTATTTTCTACATAGAACGACAGTTCCATATCGTTTGACAATTTACTTTTTTTGAGTTCGCGGGCGGTAAAAACAATTCCGTCCTTATTATATATAACAAATCCCTCTTTATCATAGGACTGCTTATAATCTGCGGGAGCATCTGTTTTCATCTTCATAATATCTGATTTAACAATTTCATCGGATTTTTCATCTAATACTCTTATTACATACTCCATATCTTTAATCGTATCAATGTTGAGCTCCGAAAACCATTCATTGCTTATTTCTATATGGCCGTCTTTTTCACTTTTTGCATCTACCTTTATCATCATTGCATCCGTACACATCAAGCCATTTATGGATACATCTGTAGTTACAATATTAACATTTTTGTCCGTATCATTCTTTATGTGAAAGTTTACTTTGGTGACTACATCTTCATAGGTAATGCCTGTCAGACTCACCTTTATTCCGTCCTTATCAAAATCCATCACATCAGAAACCTTACTTTCATTTAAATGAAAGTCCTTATACATATCAGATTCCTTAACTGACACAGATTCTTTAGGTTGAATGTTTCCTTGCTGAGCTTCTTTATTACATCCTACCATAGAAACCAGCAAAAAACTTGCAAGTATCATGGTCATAATTTTTTTAAACATTATTTACTCCTTTATGCCTACATAGGACTTGGCATGACCAATATCAGTCACAACTTCATATCCTATGGATTTTACATTATTCTTGAGTTTTTCTATGCCTTCTGCCGCCTCTTCATCAGTACAGATTTTATCATCATATATAGCGTATTTTTTGCGCACACTCAAAGGTGAGAAATTAGGCATAACTACATTGGCACCGACCAAAAGACCTTGTTCTCTTCCGCCCTTTGCAATCGTTCCCAGCGCAGTAGTTGCGGGTATCAGACTTTCAGGAAACATATGTCTTAATATGGCTATTAAGCGCAATGTAACCCCCAGAGTACCAGCAGGGGCATCTGAAAATTTTGTGTCCTTATGAGGAATGAAAGGACCTATACCTATCATATCAGGTCTAAGTTCCTGCAAAAATCTCAAATCTGATATGATATTTTCAACAGTCTGGTATGGAGAGCCAACCATAAACCCTGAGCCAACCTGATAACCTAATTCTTTCAAATCAAAAAGGCATCTTCGTCTGTTGGAAAAAACAGAACTTTTCGGATGCAGCTTCATGTAATGAGCCTCATCAGCCGTTTCGTGCCGCAAAAGGTACCTTCCTGCACCTGCATCTCTGTATTTTTTGTAGCTTTCATAGCTTTTTTCGCCAAAGGAAAGAGTTACCTCACAATCAGGATGTTTTCCCTTTATACATCTGACAATATCGCAAATCTCATCATCGGAAATTTTGTCATCCTCTCCGCCCTGCAACACAAATGTACGACAACCAATCTCGTATCCTAATGCGCAGCATTCTAAAATGTCTTCTTTACTCAACCGATAGCGCAAGGTATTTTTATTATTGCAACGGATGCCACAATAATAGCAATTTTTCTTACAATAGTTAGTAAACTCGATAAGTCCTCTTATATATACAGCTGTGCCGTAATTTTTTCGACGGATTTCATCAGCAGACTTAAAAAGCTCACTGTCAAATATATCTGTTGTAATAATCTGTTTCAGTTCTTTATCAGTAAGATTATGTGTTTGCTTCAGTTTTTCAAGTATATTATTCATAATCTCACCTCTTATTTTCTATTTTTTGTATCCACATTCAGGATTTATACATACTTTGCCCGTATTTCTGCCTTTTTTTCTGACTAAAATTCCGTTGCACTGAGGACATTTTTCTCCCTTAACCGGTGCATCCCAGCTCATAAAATCACAAACCGGATTATCCTCACAACCATAGTATACTTTGCCTGTTTTGGATTTTTTCTCTAAAATTTTCTTGCCGCATTTAGGACAGTTGACGCCGGTTTCTTTTACTATTGGCTTGGCATTTCTACATTCGGGAAAACCGGGGCAAGCAAGGAACTTGCCGAATCTGCCCATTTTATAAACCATTTTTCTGCCGCATTTATCACACAAAACATCGGATTCTTCATCGGCAATTTTTACTTTGCCTATGACACCGTCTGCTTTTTTGATGCTTTCAGCAAAAGGACCATAAAAATCTGACAGAATTTTTACCCAATCAATATCTCCGCTTTCGATTTTGTCCAGTCGTTCTTCCATTTCTGCAGTAAACTCCGTTCCTGCAACATCAGGAAAATGCTCTATCATAATATCTGTAACTACTGTACCCAATTCTGTAGGATAAAGCTGCTTTTTATCTCGGCTTACATATCCCCGAGCCGTAATAGTAGTTATCGTAGGTGCGTAGGTACTGGGGCGGCCAATACCTTTTTCCTCCAACGCCTTAATTAGAGTTGCTTCTGTGTAGCGCAGAGGAGGCTGTGTAAAATGTTGCTCATTCTTTAAATCAATCAAAGTCAACTTTTCGCCTTGTGCTAAAGGTGGCAGGATGTTATCCTTTTCTGTTGATTCTTCATCTTTTCCTTCAACATATACGCTCATATAACCTTTGAAAACAAGCTTTGAACCGCTTTCACGGAAGCCATACTCCCCTGCCTGTATATCAACGGTTGCTGTTTCATATATTGCAGGTTTCATCTGCGATGCTACAAATCTTTCCCATATAAGCTTATATGTTTTATACATGTCTGAAGGCAACTGGTCCTTAACCTCGGCAGGTGTAATGGAAACATAAGTTGGTCTTATAGCTTCGTGTGCATCCTGAGCAGAATTTTTGGTCTTATACACATTTGCCTTATCAGGCAGCAAAGTCGCGCCGTACTTTTCGCCTATGAAATTTCTTACATCTGATAAAGCGTCTGCAGAAATACGCAAGGAGTCTGTACTCATATATGTGATAAGACCTATAGTGCCGTGTCCTTGAAGCTGAACGCCTTCGTATAGCTTTTGGGCCGCTACCATCGTCTTTTTTACTGTATAATTAAGCTTTCTTGAAGCTTCCTGCTGAAGTGTGCTGGTGGTAAATGGCGGAGATGGATATCTCTTCTTTTCGCCTGTTTTTATATCTTTAACTATAAAAGTTTCTTTCTTTAATTCTTGTGAAATTTTCGTTACTTCTGTTTCTTGGGATGGCTTGATTTTCTTTCCGTTTTTTGAAATCAATGTTGCTTCAAACTGTGCACCGTCATTATTCTTTAAAAGCGCACCTACTGTCCAGAATTCTTCCGGAATGAAGCCTTCAATTTCCCGTTCTCTGTCAACAATTATTCTTGTAGCAACAGACTGAACTCTGCCTGCACTTAAACCTTTTTTTACCTTACGCCATAAGATAGGACTTATCTTGTATCCAACTATACGGTCAAGTACTCTTCTTGCCTGCTGTGAATTAACAAGGTCCATATCGATAGTTCTTGGCTCTTTTATTGCTTGTGTTACTGCGTTTTTTGTGATTTCGTTAAATGTAATTCTACACTTTGACTTTTCATCAATATCCAAAAGCTGCGCCAGATGCCAGGAAATTGCCTCACCTTCACGATCAGGGTCAGTTGCAAGATACACTTTATTTGCTGCTTTTGCATCTTTTTTCAGCTTAGATAGAAGGTCTCCCTTACCTCTTATTGTGATATATTTTGGCTCAAAATCACCCTCTACATCTATACCTAACTGACTTTTTGGTAAATCCCTTACATGTCCCATAGAGGCTACTACATTATAAGATTTTCCTAAATACTGTTTAATTGTTTTTGCCTTGGCAGGCGACTCAACTATAACGAGATTGTTTGCCATTATTTTTCTCCTATCTATTACACATTTAAAGTAAAATTCTTGCCCGGATGAGTTTTAATTTTACCTTTAATTTCAAGCATTGTAACTAAAGTAGTAAGCTTATCTGCTGAAATTTCTGTATTCTTTAAAAGCACTTCAAAACTTGTTGGCTCCAGCGAGAGTTTACTTATTATATGCTTTTCTTCTTCTGTTAAATCCTTATATTTTTCGTCATTTATATTTGTTTTTATGCTTTGCTGATTTGATTCTTGCGTTTTTGGCATAATATTATTCTTATGAATGTCATGAATTTTGGAGATTTCAGAATATTCAAAAGAATAAAAATCGAAAATATCTATCGCTGATGTTACAGGCACTGCAAATTCCTTTAAAAGATTGTTTGTTCCTTCACTGCGCGGTCTTGTCACATCACCAGGGACTGCAAATAAATCTCTGTCCTGATCAATGGCGTAATTTGCAGTAATCAATGAACCGCTTTTCTTTGGCGCCTCTGTAACAAGGACACCTTGAGACAAACCACTTATTATCCTGTTTCTTTCAGGGAAATGCCACCTTTCAGGACCTGAATCCGGCGGATATTCAGAAATGACAATGCCCGTTTCTATGATTTTTGCCATAAGCTCTCTATTCTCGGAAGGGTATGCCATTTGAAGCCCGCAACCTAAAACTGCAACAGTAATACCGCCTGCGTCGATTGCGCTTTTGTGTGCTGCTGAATCTATTCCCTTAGCCATTCCGCTTACAATAACCATCCCGTTTTTTGCCAGATCATAAGCAAGCTTACCGGTGATACTTTCGCCATAGGTGGTAGACTCTCTGTTGCCCACTATAGCAATACGGATATATTCGTTCAGGTTAAACCTTTTGGTACTTCTTGTGTACAAAACATACGGTGGCGCAGCTATATGGCGCAAATTTTCAGGATAATACGGACTGTCATATGTGAGTATCTTTATGTTGTATTGCCTGCATATATCTTTTACCTCAAAAGTTCTGTCTAAGCTTTTGTCAGAAAGCGCTAACACTGTTTTCTTATCAAAACCTTTAACTAAGGATAACTCCTCTTTTGACATATTATAGATTTTCTTCGGAGACTCAAAATACTTCAAAAGTCTTTCCATTTTTGATGCAGTCATAGATTTTTTAAGCGATAACCATAACCAGTAATCTATGTCCGTCATTGTATAATTCTTAGCTGATATTACCATCCTGAACACCACCTATATACTAAAATACTACAAAAACACAAATTTGTAAAGAGTTTTTTTCTTATTATATGTAAAAAGAAAAAGACAGATTAAAAAAATCGGTCCTTTTAATACAAATTATCTTTCTTTACCTAAATAGAATAATGCAAGCACTCCCGGTCCTGCGTGAGCAGCAAGTACAGGGTCGCAATAATTGATAATGATATCTTTTACATTATACTCACTCTTTATTTTATTTGCCAAAAATTCAGCGTCCTCTAAACAGTCTCCGTGACAAATAGCAATAACCTGATTTTCAGGGTCTATGGCATTATTTTTAAATGATTCAAAAAGGCTGTTGATTGATTTTTTTCTTCCTTTTACCTTTTCTTCGGCAATAAGCTTACCCTCATTATTTACATGTAAAACAGGCTTTATCTGTAGAATGGTGCCGACAATTGCCACACCGCCCGAAAGTCTTCCGCCGCGCTTTAAGAAAAACAAATCGTCTACAGTAAATTTATGAACCATATTAAGACGGTTTTGATAGATAAAATCCGCTATCTCTTCAATAGACTTTCCTTCTCTCTGCATATTGGCAGCATAATAAATAAGAAGTCCGTGACCTATTGATGCACATAGTGAATCTATTACAACAATCTTTCTTTCAGGGTATTTTTCCTGTAAATCTTCGCCCGCAATCTTTGCGGCCTGGTATGTTCCGCTGATACCGCTGGAAAAAATTATAGCTAATACATCTTCCCCTGCTTTTAATACATCTTCAAACAATACCGTAAACTCATCGGTATTGATTAAAGAAGTTTTAATGTTTTCTTTGTTTCTCAATCTGTTATAAAAATCTTTAAAATTAAAGGAACTATCAGTAAGGTAGTTTTTTATTTCTTTACCGCTTTCTTCTACTATCGTCAGGGATTTATGGATAATTCCCAAATCCGCCAGCATCTCAGGACTTAAGTTACAAGATGAATCTGTTATAATTTTAAATGACATAGCTTTCCTCCGCATTTAGTATTTAATACTATGTTACCACATATTCGTTATTTTGTCAATAGTTATTGTGATTGGTTTATAAGTTATTTAAGATTAAATGTCTTGATTTTTGAAAACTGATGTGATAAAATGAAAACAGGAGTTGAGAAATATGAATTATACTAAAGAAAATTTAGTTGAGATTTTTTCAGAGGGCGAAAAATATTTAAAGGAATTTTCACTGCCAAACTGGGATGATTTTCCATCTATTGACTTATATATGGACCAGGTAGTAGCGCTTTTAAACGAATATCTGAGTATTTTTATTGCGCCCAAGGGAGGTATGCAGATTACCTCTACTATGATTAACAACTATGTTAAGTTAAAAACTATCCCTGCGCCTGTCAAAAAAAGATATTCACGCATACATTTGGCTTATCTTGTTATGGTTTGTATATTGAAGCAGACACATTCCATGTCAACAATCTCCGATATTATACCGCCTGATATGGATAAAGAAACATTAAAAACAACCTACGCTTCATTTGTAAAAAATCACAATAAGGCGTACAACTATGTTTCTGAGAAAATTTTTGATGTAGCCTCGAAAATATTTGCTGAAGAAAATGTCAACAATGACAGAATGACCGATTTGGTTTTACAGGTTGCAGTTTCTGCAAATATTTTTAAATTGATGGCAGACTGGGTTACATCAAGAAATGAAGAATAAGGCTATATAACAACAAAAAAGAGGTCGGCTATGCCGACCTCTTAAATTTTAGGAATTATTCGAAAATAATTACTGCCTGAATTGCACCTTCAACTGTGTAAACCATCACTTTTGAATGCTGGCTAGCACTACCAAGGATTTCGCCTGCTGAAGAAGAATTTACGATATTTGTATCATTTACTGCTGCTGTATCTATTCTGTATACAGGAACATCACCGGAAACTGTATATGTTTCACCGAGAGACGCATCTGCTGCTGCATTATAACCAGGAACAACAACGAATGTATTTCCGTCTTTTGACTTAACTGTCGAAAGAAGTACGCGGAACTCTGCATTTATACCTGTGCCTGAACCGTCAATCTTTTCGTATACATCAGTACCGTAGTTAAATGTACCTGCCGCAACGCCTGATGCATCTGCCAATACTTCTAATGCTTCAACATACTGATCCGCACCAATTGCTACACGGATAACATCACCAACTGCAAGGGCGCTTAAATCTACAGTTTCTTCAAAGCATTCGAATTCTGCGCCTGTTGTAACATCCATAACCTTTATATAGGATGTTTCTGTACCCATATGCAGTTTTTGTGCGTTGGCTGCTGTTACGATTAAAGGTTTGTTCTCTTCTGTGATTACTTCTGCAGAAGAGCCTGCACCTGAACCAACTACACCATACACATATACACAGGATACAACATTTGTTCCTGAAACATTGGCAAACTGAACATAGTACTTATCTCCTTCGTTGAAGAAGTTATTTGTCTTTGACTGATATGTGCCTGATTCTCTGTTCTGAGGAACATAAAGAATAGGTGTCGATGAGGAAATTTTGTACTGGTCAAATGTTGTTGCGTCTACTTTACATTCAATACCATCTGTACCAACCTTATTTACAATGTTAAGTGATGTTGCAGGATCGCCTGTTGTAGCATTTGTAATAATGCCGCTGATTTGATTTGACTTATCAAGAGCAAATCTGACAGGCTGTGAATATGTGACTGTTCCTATGGGATCAACTTCTGTAGCAAAACCTGTGTTAGCCACTCTTGCGGCTGCATTTGACAATGCTGTCTTAACACCGTTCACATCCTTTGATACAGTGTAACCTGTGCCATCAATTTTAACCTTATCTGCAAATTTTAAAATCTGACCTGTAAGTGTTGAATTAGAAGCCTGAGGCTTATAGATCATAACCCAGATTTCAGGATTTGATGATGTGCCCATCTCTTCTAATGACGCAATATAACCATAATTATATGTTGCTTCTGCTGCGGGTACATATCTTGCTACCTTGCCAAAAGCATCGATGTATAATTGTACAAACATACCTGTTGTCATAGGTGCTGTACCAGGATTAGCCCATACACTAGGAGATACTGTGTATATAGCGTTACCTGTGTTCAATTTAACCTGTGTTTCAGGTGAGTTTGTCATAAATTCAATAGTACCGCTTACAGACTTTGAGGATACTAAAACTTCAATAACATCAACAGGGGCACCAGATGCACTCCGAGAAATCGAGAGAATATGGTTTTCTCTAATTGATGATAATGCAAAGTTTGAGCTACCTGACTTAATTGTAACCTTCTTTGTTCTGTCTGTTACATCTAAAACAATACCTGAGGCATATTCTACCGGTAAACTACCCACATTCTTAGCAAACACTTTATCGGTCTTTGTATCAACAGACTGTACTACTATTGTGTCATAAGTCTTTAAGAATACCACATCTGCTGACTGGTTTGCCTGTGAGCTTACCAAGGTGATGTAGCCAGCTTTTGCACCATGACTGGTGAGAAGTGTCTGTACATCATCTGATGTAGGCTGGCCGTTCCATAGAACATCTGCGATTGTCTGATAGTCAATTGTTTCTGTTTCCGTGCGTTCTTCATTTGTATAGTACTCGATAGAAGATGCATCATAATCATAAATCATATCCAGGTCAATCTTAGTAGTTTCGTTCTTTCTGGGCTGCAATGCAATGCTTGAAGCCACACCTACTGTAGCACCTGACTCTTCTTCGTAGTAAATTGTAACGCTTCTGCCTAAGTATTCATAGATATCAAAGCCGTTGATTTCGCTAATGTCATAAGGTATGTTAAGGTGTCCTAATGAAACAAGTATTTCGTTTTTACGGCAAGCGTTGAGTTCTAAATCATTATATAAGGCTACGCCGTAGCCAGCAACTACCTGACCGTCTACTTTTTTACTTGTGCTAACCTCTTCACGAAGAGAGCCTCCTGGCTGTCCATCAGAAATCTGTTCTGCATCCATCATATTATCAATAAGCTGTGCAACTGCACCGCGAGTCATAACCTGACCCATTTTTGCATCGTTGATATCCGTTAAGAGCTTAGCTGAATTTGCAAGGCTCATATAGCCGCCCGGATATCCGCCTAGACTTTCTGCACGCTCAGGTGAATAACCGATAGCACAAACTGCCATTTTTACAGCTTGCTCATAATTAACGCCTGCTTCAGGTGCAAATGTGCCGTCACCCATACCATTTATAATGCCTTGCTTATATGCTGTTACAATATTATCAGCTGCCCAGTGTTCAGGCTGAACATCTGTAAATATTGATTTTTCAGCTTCTGAGTATGTAAGATTACCCACTGAAAGAGCATAGCAGATAATCTTTGTGAACTGAGCTCTTGTTACAGGTTCACTGGGTTTGAACGAGCCATCTTCAAAGCCATTCAAGATTCCTTCCGCTGACAGATTGTGAATTGCATTATAATAGTGATGATTTGAAGGTACATCACTAAATGCTGCACTTGCCGTCAACGGAAGAGCCATTGTCAACATCATTGCCAATGTTATGAACAATGATAAAAGTTTCGTTGTTTTTTTCATAACTTTCTCCTCCGTATAATATTTTCACATTATAAAATAACAAACTATTTTATGACATGATAAATTATATCATACGAAGGTATAATTAGTCAATTATAATAATTTTACTTTTT
>JAZNUA010000085.1:0-4224 GCA_045592045.1 Congzhengia sp.
TATCTGTCGCTTACTGTCTATATCACTCGTAACCGCATATTTAGCATTTACACCCTGTAAAACTTTGATCATTTCGTTAAAGTCTTTTTTAGCAAACTCTTCAGCCTCTTTTGATTTAGTAAAAGACTTCGTTCTTTCAGATGTATCAACTTTCAAGCTCTGTTCAAGTGTCGCACCGATATAATTTTTAATTCGTATTGCAGGAACAAACGCTGCATTACCGATAATATTTCTAATATGTGTTTTGGGAGCACCGAGCATCGCAAGGTATCTCCACGAATTCCACATATCACGCAATGTTGCAGGAATTTGTTCGGCTATATTCGTAAGAATCCTGTCATATACCTCACTTCGTTTCTCTTCACTTTCTGCTATATAGAACTCCTCCATCAGTTCCTCGTCAAGCTCAATATCTTCGAACCTCTTGCCGAGCTGTTGCTTAAATTCTTCATTCATCTTGGCAACAGACTTTTCAAGATAATAGAGCTGTCCGTCAGGTGACATCTGCTTCAACAATCTGCAAGCTTGAAGTGTTTGACCTGCTCTTGTAGCTTCTGCCGCAAGCTCGACGGCTATCTTCATTGCGTTTTTATAGTCTTTGTTGTTTACGCATTGATTATATAATTCCATACCCACCGCAAGGTCTTTCTTACCAACCTTTCCTCTTGCCGAATCCCGGCTCCAGTCTTCCATTGCTTGGTCAAATCCATCGCGCCTTATGGTGTCCTGTGCATATTTAAGAGCCCGTTTATCAGTTATAACCTCGTGGCTCATTGTACCGTCAAGAATAGTTTGCTCAAATTCAGATAAAGTCTCATCAGGTGTAACTCCTGCTTCCATCATCGTCCTTGCAAAATAACTTACAGGTTCAGTATCTGAGATTTTCTTAGGAACTGAAACTTCCCTTGCAGGCTTCTCCCCTTCGGGAATAGCACCGTATGTTTCTACCGCTTTGTTCCAAAAGTCATCAACATCATATTCATTGTCGTCTGCGAAGGAGTAGTTTAATTCAGAATTAGTTGTAGGATTCTTGTTTGAGGTATATTTTATTTGGTTAGAATCAAACGCCATAAATGAAATACTATCGCCCTCAAAACCGTTATTGTAAACAATGCCATCATATCCTTTGTCTTTTAGGATTCTACGAATTTCTTTGTTTGCTTCCGCATTATAGTCACGACCATAAAAACCCTCAAGCAACGATAAACGGTCGTATTCTTCCGAAGTAATTATGCGTTGCTCTTCTAATTTGCTTGCAATAGCAAAACCAGGCCAATGCATCGGGTCTTCTGAAATAAAAACAGGATTTTTAATATTTACATAAACCTCTTTCAAAAATTCCTTTTTTAATTTCGTTGCTTGACCTAATGTACCAACATGAAAAGCAAAATCACCAAATAAAAACTCGTTAAATTGAGCATTCGTCGCATGATATAGGGTGAATAATTCTCCTTTTGAATTTTTTGCAACTGTATCCTTAAAGAAACCTTTTTGTTCTTTAGAAAGCTTTCGTCCATCCGAATCTTGAGAAGCAATATTTAATTGTGATATTTTTCGTAAAATACCATAAGCGCGTTCTTTTTCTCTTGGCTCATAGACATCGAGATTTCCGAATACTCTACTCCAATCGATATGTCTATTCCCTTTTTCTTGGCTTCTGTATAACCTTTCCTCTCCAGTTCCCAAGCGCTCATATACGCCTTCGGAATCATCACTTCGTTGCCATACGCTGTCGTTGTTTTCACTAATTCCTTGTTCTCCCAATTCTTGGGTGTTTCTACTTTCATTTAATTCACCACCTGCATCAATACTTTCTGCATACTGCGATACATCATAGCCTGATATAACACTTTCGGTATTACTCCAATACACACTTGCTATATCCGCATACTCAGCAGAGTTTTCATACATTCCTGACAAGATATTGCAGATAAGCTCTTCTTCAAGCGCAGTCTTATTAACTATACCCGAGTAAGCTTCTTTGATTTTCTCTATAGCTTTATTATATTCCTCTTCAGGCATTCTTTCAAGAATTTGTTTTTTCGCTTCTTGTACCGCATCAGTTGTGTATTTATTATGTATAAATTCGTGCTCCGCAATCTGTTCGGGAGAAAAACGACGGTTATTGTACGATACATAAATATTATCGCCTACTCTCATTCCTCTTGCTGTTCTTTCTGTCCCATTCAACAAAAAGGAAATCTGAATATTACCATCTATAAACTCTACTGTTACACCTTGCGCTTCATAGAACGCTGCAAGGTTTTTCATATGTTCATTCCACGCAGATTTCTTAACAACTGTAAATTTGTGTTTTCTGCCTGTCGAGTCAGTCTGAATTCTTTCCTCTTTTTGATTAGCTTTTAATCCTCTGAGGAATCCTTGTCTTTCGCGGATTGATTTTTCGCCTGCTCTTCTTGAGTTTTTACCCACTCGTCCAGTTTGCTTGCCGGAACGCTTACCAACATTCCGTTGTTCGCTTCCATTAAATATGTTGTTTCCTTGCTCATTTTCTGCCTCGCTTTCTAATGCTTTTTCATTCCTAAAGCCATCAAAATCATATTCATTGTCCTCTACGAATGAATATTTTATGCCAGATGTATTACTTAAAGTCCCGGAAACTCTGCTTTCGTCTTTTCGATAAATTCCGTCTCTGATTGTGAAACTTCCAGTATAGCCAAAAGCTTTTTTACCATCTTCAATCTTTGCTCCCCAACCGTTTTTCTCAACAGTGGAAGTATAATCTTCTCTTTCGTAGAAATCGAAATATTTAATTTCGTTAAGGCTGTCATAAATTTGTGTATCACTTTTAATCCTCCTCAAACTATGTTTTGAATAATCGTTGTCAACCACATCTGAAAATAATATAAGTTTTAAAATTTCCATATCGGTTGAATTATCCACATTATAGGCTAATACTGCTTCAATAACAGGATTGTTATAAGTTCCACTCACAAATAACAACTTATTATTTATTTCTATCACTCGTGTTTTTCCATCACTCAACTTTGCTTTTCTATAAGCGTTTGTTTTAAAATGCTCATAATATTTTTCGTTGAGCAATCGTAAATCCTCTTTGCTTAACAATGTATATGCCCAAGCTCTGTTATTATATATTTTTTGTGTGGTCTTAGAATAGTCAAAATCTGCACCGCCATACGACTTATGTTGAGATTCACCACCTGCATCAATACTTTCTGCACCACTTTCTAACGAATAGTTGATGTTGTCAATATCGTTTTGTTCGCCATAATCTGCCTCACTTTCTATTGAGTATGAATTATCTAAAGCTTCATTTCCTCGCTTATTTCCTGTAGTTCTTTCGCTACCGTCATTAACTCTTCCTGAGTTGGGTTTGGTTTGTCCCTTAGATAAAGAATCATTGCCTCTTGAGCTGATTCGCTTTTTAAAGTAAGCATTATAAACAGTATAGCCGCCTCGTCTAATTTCAAATGTTTGAAGTACCCTGTTAACAAGGTCTGTAATTCTGTAAGTTGTGCCATTTCTTATTCCCTCCATAACTGCATTTGCAGTGTCTATATCAGCAAAATCTATCCTTGCTACAGGATTATAATTACCAAATCCCCCGTCCTCGTAAACATATAATATATGCGTTTTATCAGTTACACAGCTCTGGTATTGTAATCCTATATGGGTTTTATTAGAATTATAATAATCTGTGCTGACACTTGAAATAAATTTTTCTCTTTCTGTTTTAGGCAGTTTTATTCCTTTTGGATTATATCTGATTTTTGTTGAGCGCCCTTTTTTATATCCCCTATCAGTTGTTTCTTCCGATTCGATGGAATACTTTATACCGTCTGCATCGTTTACTTCTATTGTATCATTTTCAACCTGACTTTTCAACTCTTTAGTTGATGTTTTGTCAGTTATTTTTTCTTGTGTCAACACTTCACTAGCATAAGGCAATGAATTATATACATCTTCAGTAACAGAAGAGGTCTTCAATGGCATAAATAGCGCAACAAGTTTTCCGCTTTCATCGTGAACAGTCCACCCTGTTTTTTCGTTTATATTGGCTTTTATTATCCTTTTACCATCATTAAACGCGTCCAAGTGTTTCTGTCTGCAGGCGTAAAATTTGCCGTCTATTTTGAAGATATACCCATCATCTGCCACTTTTGGCTCGCCCTTGATAATTACCGAATTTGACTTATCATAAACTCTCGCAAGATTGTACCTGTCTGATGCTTCTATTGTAGC
>JAZNUA010000086.1:0-11660 GCA_045592045.1 Congzhengia sp.
TATATAGCTGAGCCACCAAGGCCGATAAGTGAATAAACAATACCTCTGATAAATGGTAATATGCTTAAATCGCCAGTTGCTCTGATGCTCATCATTGTTGCATAAATAACTAATAAAACAATGCTTACACCAATGTAGCTATACATAAATGTTGTGGCATTTCGCTTTAAGCCAGACAATCTGAAGCGTGTGATAATAGCTAAAACTGCCATAGCCAATGACAACACTCCATAGACAATGTCAAATACACCAAATCCGGCAAAAGCCTTGGTATTTGTGACTACTGAATTGTCAAAATCAACACCTAAAAACATCAATGGCTTAAATGTAAGAATAGGTCTGAACGGGTCTACCAGCTTGTCGACAATACCTACTAATTCAGGAATTTCTCCTATGATAAAAAGTACACCGAATAAAGCATTGATGCCTGCTGCAACAAAAAGTCCAATATATATTAGAAAGCTAAACCATTTTAAAGGATACCTCTTGGCCAAAGCTTCTGGCACAATACCTGTAGTTGCCACCTCGTTAGATATATTTATTTCAGTAGTTACCGCTGCATTGTTTGTTTCTGTAGAATTGCTCATTATTTGTTTTCCCCTCTCGATAAATTATGTTGTTATATTATCATAATTATAGTTAAAAGTCAATATTACATTTGAATATATTGTATAATTTTTTCTAAGTATACAACAGTTGTGTTGTATTTAGGTGATTTTAATACAAGAAAATCTTATATTAAAATACATGGATAGAAAGGAAATAAAAAAGGATGTAGCAAGTGCTACATCCTTTAATTACTTTATTAGTTAGCCATACGCTTGTAGTTTTCGTATCTTTCTAATAAGTCTTTTTCAGCCTTTGTGAAGAGATCTTCTGCCACTTCAGGGAAAGCTTGCTTCAACATTAAGTATCTGTTTTCACCCTCTAAGAAGTCACGAATCTGACCTGTGGGTTCTTTAGAATCTAATGTGAACGGATTCTTGCCTTCATCCTTTAATGTGGGGTTGTATCTCCACAAGTGCCAGTATCCTGTATCTACGGCCTTTTTCTCTTCAGCAATTGAGTTCGCCATATTGCCCTTTGCCTTGATACCGTGGTTGATACAAGGAGCGTAAGCGATAATAAGTGAAGGACCTGGATAGCTTTCAGCCTCACGGAGAGCCTTAATTGCCTGAGCGGGGTTAGCACCGAGTGCGATCTGTGCTACATATACATAACCGTATGTTGTAGCAATCATACCAAGGTCTTTTTTCTTAACCTTTTTACCTGAAGCTGCAAATTTAGCAACCGCAGCAGTAGGTGTAGCTTTTGAAGACTGCCCACCTGTATTTGAGTAAACTTCTGTATCTACAACAAAGATATTGATGTCTTCGCCTGATGCAATAACATGGTCTAAGCCGCCGTAACCGATATCGTATGCCCAACCGTCGCCACCGAATGCCCAGTTAGAACGCTTAACCAAGAAGTCTGTACGCTCTGCAACATCCTTAACACCTGCTACATTCATATCGGCGCTCTTTAATGCTTCGATAACTTCTTTTGTTGCTGCCTTTGAAGCTTCTGCATCGTTCATACCGTCAATCCATGCGCGGAATGCGTCTGCTGTTTTTGCATCAACGCCAGCTGATATAGCCTCTTCCATTTTAGCTTTTAATGTTTCTCTGATTTTTCTAACTGCAACAGCCATACCGAGACCGAATTCTGCGTTATCTTCGAACAATGAATTAGCCCAAGCAGGACCTTTGCCCTCAGCGTTCTTTGTATAAGGCATTGAAGGAGCAGAACCACCCCAGATTGATGTACAACCTGTAGCGTTAGCAACCATCATTCTGTCACCAAAGAGCTGTGTAATTAACTTAATGTAAGGTGTTTCACCACAACCAGCACAAGCGCCTGAGAACTCAAGTAACGGCTTCGCAAACTGTGAACCCTTAACTGTATCTTTTGTCATTAAATCATCTTTGATTGAAACTGTCATAGCGTATTCCCAGTTGTCAGCGTCGTTATCAACTGCTGTATCAACAGGAACCATCTTTAATGCCTGAACCTTTTCAGGACAAACATTAGCACAAACACCGCAACCCAAGCAGTCTCTGGGGCTAACCTGCATACGGAACTTAAGTCCCTTAAGCTGAGGACCTACAGCATCCTTTACTTCAAATGATGCAGGTGCGTTAGCAGCTTCTTCTTCATTTAAGAGGATAGGACGAATTGCTGCGTGAGGACATACCAATGAACACTGGTTACACTGGATACATTTTGCAACATCCCATTCAGGAACCATAACTGCAACTGTTCTCTTTTCATACTGTGATGTGCCCTGCATGAATGTACCGTCTTCAATGCCAGCAAATGTTGAAACAGGGAGTTTATTACCACGCTGTGCATTTACAGGTTCAACGATTTTTGTGATAAATTCAGGAACATCTTTCTTTTCTGCTTTAACTTCGTCTTTTGCATCGCGCCAGCTAGCAGGAACATTGATTTCAACTATAGCATCCAAAGCCTTATCAACTGCTTCGCAGTTCATAGCAACAATCTTGTCACCCTTCTTGCCGTATGTTCTCTTGATAGCATCCTTCAAAAGCGGAACAGCTTCATCTATCGGAATAACATTTGCAAGCTTAAAGAATGCAGACTGTGTTACCATATTGATACGCTCGCCCAAACCGATTGAAGATGCGATTTTTACAGCGTTAATTGTGTAGAACTTGATTTCATTTTCTGCAATATAGCGTTTCATTGCAGCAGGAAGTCTTTCTTCCAATTCCTCGGGAGACCATACGCAGTTAAGCAAGAATGTACCGCCGCGCTTCAAACCTTCTAAAATATCATACTGATAAATGTAAGCAGGCTTATGACAAGCGATGTAGTCAGCTTCGTCAAGTAAATATGTTGACTTGATTGGTTGTTTACCAAAACGCAAGTGAGACATTGTTACGCCGCCTGACTTTTTAGAGTCGTAATCAAAGTAGGCCTGAGCATAAAGGTCTGTGTTGTCACCGATGATTTTGATAGCATCTTTGTTTGCACCAACTGTACCGTCTGAGCCGAAACCCCAGAACTTACAACGGGTAGCACCTTCAGGAGCTGCGTTGATTTTTTCGATATTTTCAAGCGAAAGATTTGTAACATCGTCCACAATACCGATTGTGAATCCGTTTTTAGCGTCTTTCTTGTCGAGCTCTGCAAATACTGTTGCAAGCTGTGTGGGTGTTGTATCTTTTGAACCCAAACCGTAACGACCACCAATGATTCTGGGAGCGTTAGCCTTGCCTGTGTAGAGATTACAGATATCAAGATATAAAGGTTCGCCTAATGAACCAGGCTCTTTTGTTCTGTCTAAAACAGCGATTTCCTTAACTGTTTCGGGCATTACATCGAAGAAGTACTTAGCTGAGAAAGGTCTGTATAAATGAACCTTAACAACACCTACTTTTTCGCCGCGAGCATTCAGGTAGTCAACTGTTTCTTCCAATGCTTCGCATACAGAACCCATAGCAACAATAACCTTTGTAGCATCGGGTGCACCATAATAGTTAAAGGGTTTGTATTCTCTGCCTGTAATTTTTGTAATTTCTGCCATGTAGTCAGCTACGATGTCAGGAATTTTATCGTAAAATGTGTTAGAAGCTTCTCTGCCCTGGAAGTAAATGTCAGGGTTTTGAGCGGTACCGCGAAGTACAGGATGTTCAGGATTTAATGCATTATCCTTAAATGATTTTAATGCATCCCAATCAACTAAGCCCTTTAAGTCTTCGTAGTCCATAACTTCGATTTTCTGGATTTCGTGAGATGTTCTGAAACCATCAAAGAAATGCAAGAAAGGAACTCTACCTTTGATTGAAGCTAAGTGAGCAACGCCACCTAAGTCCATTGTTTCCTGAACACTGCCTGATGCAAGCAATGCAAAGCCTGTCTGGCGACAAGCCATAACATCCTGATGGTCACCAAAAATGTTAAGAGCATGAGCAGCTAAAGCTCTTGCACTAACATGGAAAACTGTGGGGAGCAATTCACCTGCGATTTTGTACATATTGGGAATCATAAGTAAAAGTCCCTGAGAAGCTGTGAATGTTGTTGTCAATGCACCGCCCTGTAGGGACCCGTGTACAGCACCTGCTGCACCTGCTTCTGACTGCATTTCTACAACTTCAACAGTCTGTCCGAAAATGTTCTTAAGACCGTTTGCACTCCACTGATCCACATATTCTGCCATTGTGGAAGATGGAGTGATGGGGTAAATTGCAGCTACTTCTGTAAACGCATAGGCGCAATGAGCGGCAGCGCAGTTACCATCCATGGTTTTGAATTTCTTTGCCATTTTTATCCTCCTCGAGATATATATTTTATTTAATAAAAACTTATTTTTAGGCACACCAGTAGTCGGTGCGCTTGCAACAGTATAATTTTATCACAAACAGAAGTAAAATTCAATTGTTTTTTTAAAAGAAACGAAAATATCTTTAAAAAACCATAATTATTGTCTTTTCTTTAGAAATATTCCAAGATAATTTTACTAGATAAGTTGCTTATTGTCAACAAAAAAGGTATTTTTAAAGGTATTGTATTGGCATTTTCATATTACTGTAACATAAGTATGATATGATATATTTTATAATATAGAAGGCGGTGGATGTATGACAATCAGAGAGATGACAGAAAAAAACGAGGAAAAGATTTTATCTCGTTATGCGTTCCTTTCAAAAAACACAAAGGGCAGACAAAATCCCATTACCCCTTGCGATATGAGAACAGAATTTCAGCGCGACCGCGACCGCATAATTCACGCCAAAGCATTTAGGCGGTTAAAGCATAAAACACAGGTTTTTTTGGCTCCTACAGGCGACCATTACAGGACACGCCTCACTCATACTATGGAAGTTTCACAGATTGCAAGAACTATCGCAAGAAGCCTGAGACTTAACGAAGACTTGACAGAAGCAATTGCTTTAGGTCACGATTTGGGACATACGCCTTTCGGACATACAGGCGAGGTCGTATTGAATGAAATTTGTTCGTTTGGATTTCATCACTATGAGCAGAGCCTGAGGGTTGTGGACTTTTTAGAAAACGGAAAAGGACTTAATCTTACCTATGAGGTTAGAGATGGCATAGTTAACCACGCAGGCAACAACGAAGCACAGACCTTAGAAGGAAAAATCATAAAGCTTGCCGACCGAATTGCCTACATAAATCACGACATAGACGATGCTCTGCGAGGCGGAATAATCACAGAGTCAGACATTCCTAAAAAATGCAGCGATACACTGGGAAAAACTCACGGAGTAAGGATAAGCACACTTATTCGCGATATCGTTTGTGCCTCACGGGAAAAGAATGAAATAACCATGACGGAAAATGTAGCTTGTGCTATGTCTGAACTAAGGCAGTTTATGTTTGAAACCGTCTATGTGGACAAACGGGCGAAAGGCGAAGATGAAAAAGCAAAAAATGTCGTAAGCATGCTTTTCGAAACATTTATGAAAAATCCTGAACTTATGGGGACAGATATGAATGACATTGAGCAGATAGGGTTGGAGCAATCCGTATGTGACTATATTGCAGGTATGACAGATAACTATGCAATACACAAATTCAATGAGCTGTTTGTTCCTAAGAAATGGATTGAAAATTAACAGACAAAATGATTAAACCATATATTGACATAAAGAGAAAATTGATTTAAAATGAAATTGCTTGATCATTTTATGAAAAAATGAAAGATAGGAGATAAAAAATGAACATACTATTTCAGGGAGACTCCATAACAGATGCAGGCAGAAACCGAGAAATGACCATTCCCAACGCTTTCTTGGGCGACGGATATGTGACTATGATTGCCGGTATGCTTACGCACGAAAGAAATGACATAAATGTTATAAACAAAGGCTTTTCAGGAAATCGCACAGAACAGATAGCAGCAAGATGGCAAGAGGATACTTTAGATATTGACTACGATGTTTTGAGCCTTCTTTGCGGAGTTAATGATGTGGGCTTTGACATAAGAAAAGGAATTCGCGGGGACAGAGCCTTTGTTGAGCCGATTTTAGACAAAATGCTCTATCAGGCAAGAGAAAAAAATCCTGACGCTAAAATAATTTTGATGACGCCTTTTGTTTTCAAAATGCATTACAATCATCCCGAATTTGGAGATGATATATATGAAAATTACGATTTGTGGCGCTCTCGCGTGGAAACATCAGGAGAAATCATAAAAGAAGCATCTAAAAAGTATAACACAGAATTTATTCCGTTGTTTGATATTTTTAATGATTTAGTCACAAAAAACAATCCCGAAAGATACACTTTAGACTGTATCCATCTTGCTGCTCCGGGAAATGCCGTAATAGCTCATGAATGGATGAAAACATTTAATAAATTAAATCTATAGGAGAAAAATATGGAATTTACTGTAAGACCAAGAGGTATCTGCGCAATGCAGATAAACTTTGAAATTGATGAAAACAAGAAAGTAAGAAATGTAAAATTTATAGGCGGTTGTGGTGGCAACACCAAAGGAATTGCCGCACTGGTTGAAGGAATGGATGCCCAAGATGTTATAGATCGTTTAGAACATACAGATTGTAACGGCAAAGGTACATCTTGCCCTGACCAATTAGCAAAAGCAGTAGCTGCTGCACTAAAAGAAGAATGAGTGATGTTTTTAACTTTTCAAACTGTACGCTCTGTCCGAGAGAATGCAAAGTAAACAGAGTAACAGGTATTAGAGGATTTTGCGGCGCAAGCGATAAAATAAATATCGCTCGCGCTTCACTTCATATGTGGGAAGAACCATGCCTGTCAGGAAGCGGCGGCTCAGGGACTATTTTTTTTACAGGGTGCAATATGGGATGTGTCTTTTGTCAGAACAGTGAAATATCCCACAACTACAAAGGGTTTCCCATTGATGAACACAGGCTTTGTGAGATTTTCTTTGAACTTAAAGAAAAAGGTGCTCACAATATAAATTTAGTTACCGCTGCTCATTTTCTGCCACAGGTTTTAACTGCCATAAAAGCAGCAAAGGAGCAAAATATCAATATACCATTTGTGTATAACTCAAGCGGCTACGAAAAAGCAGACGCCATAAAGCGTGCCGAGGGATTGATTGATATTTATCTTCCCGATTTTAAATATTTTGATAATGAACGAGCCGAAAAATACTCAAAAGCAAAGGAATACCCTGAATTTGCAAAAAAGGCAATAGCTGAAATGGTACGCCAGAAACCAAAATGTATTTTTGACAACGACGATATAATGCTAAGCGGCGTTATCGTCAGGCATTTAATGTTGCCCGACGGCCTTTTTGACAGTAAAAAAATTATAAAATACCTATACGACACATATAAACACAGCATTTACATGTCAATTATGAGCCAATATACGCCCTTTGGATATTTAGAAGAACACCCCGAATTAAAGCAAAAAGTAAAAAGCAAAGATTATAAAAAGCTCATAGACTATGCAGCTTCCTTGGGTATTGAAAATGCTTTTATCCAAGAAGGTGAGGCAGCAGACGAAAGCTTCATACCTGACTTTTCAGGTCAAGGAATTATAAAGAGGTAGTATTAGTGGAAATTTCAAAAATTTTAAAAGATGAATATAATTTAAGCAGTGCTGTAATTGATTTAGGAAAACAGGCGGAGGAAAACATAAAGGATACTTTTGCCCAAATCGATCAAACTGCAGAATACAATCAATTAAAAGTAATGGGAGCTTTTTCCCGTCATCGTGTCTCTGAAGCACATCTCGGCTTGTCCACCGGCTATGGATATGATGATCTGGGCAGGGATACATTAGAAAAAATTTATGCAGATGTTTTCGGCACAGAATCAGCACTTGTGCGCCATTCTATTGTTTCCGGCACTCATGCAATCTGTTCCTGCCTTTTCGGAATTTTACGCCCTGGAGACATTTTAGTATCCGCCACAGGTGCTCCCTACGACACCCTGGAGGAAATCATCGGCAAGCGTGGCAACGGAAACGGAAGCCTTAAGGAATGGGGTATTGACTACATAGAGGTTTCTCTTACTGCCGATGGAAAAATCGACAAAGAGAAGCTTGGCCAGGTATTAAAAAACAAAAGGGTTAAAATGGTGGAGCTTCAACGCTCAAAAGGCTATGCATGGCGTGAATCCTTCACAGTCGAGGAACTTGCTGACGCTATAGATTTTATTAAAAATTGTCGCGCTGATGTTGTTGTTATGGTGGATAATTGTTACGGCGAATTTGTGCAGACGATAGAACCTACCAATATAGGAGCAGATATAATTGCAGGCTCGCTCATTAAAAATCCCGGTGGCGGCCTTGCCTTAACAGGCGGATATTTAGCAGGAAAACAAAGCCTTGTTGAACAGGTTTCGTACAGGCTTACCTCTCCTGGTATAGGAGCCGAGGTTGGCGCGTCTTTAGGGCAAAACCGCAATATGTATCAGGGATTTTTTATGGCACCTCACACCGTTGCCCAAAGCTTAAAGACTGCGGTTTTTGCAGCTGAAATTTTTTCTCTTTTAGGCTTTGATGTTGCGCCAACAACCCGCGAGAAACGGGGAGATATTATTCAGGCAGTTAAGCTAAACAGTGCCGAAAACTTATGTGCCTTCTGTCAAGGAATACAGCGGGGTGCACCCATTGATTCATTTGTTGTGCCTGAGCCATGGGATATGCCAGGATACTCTGACAAAGTAATTATGGCGGCAGGAGCGTTCGTGTCGGGTGCAAGCATCGAAATTTCTGCTGACGGTCCTTTGCGCAACCCTTTTGCTGCTTATATGCAGGGCGGGCTCACATACGAAAGCGGAAAGCTTTCTGTTCTGTGTGCAGCAGATAAAATTATGAAATTAAAATAAAAAGGTGCAGTATCACTGATACTGCACCTTTTTATTTTACACTTTTTAATTATTCTTCGGAAAAGGCATCCTTGCCAAGTCCGCAGACTGGGCATACCCAATCCTCAGGTACATCTTCCCAAGCTGTGCCGGGAGCTACTCCGTTATCGGGATCGCCTACCTCAGCGTCATAAACATAACCACAAGGGCAAACATATTTTTTCATAAAAAATACCTCCTTTTTACTTTTTTTATTATATTTTTGGTTTAAAACTCGGCATGAGCTCTAATTTAAATAAATTCGCACAGTGTCTTTTATCTATGAGTTGTTTTTTGTATTCATCTTCGATAATTCCATCACGAATATATTTATCAAGCTCTGCATAAGTAAAGCCGAGATTTTCCTCATCAGATTTTCCGCAAAGGCCGTCAATCGGCGTTTTGTCCACTAATTCTTCAGGCAACCCCAGCAGACGACCGATTTCTTTTACTTCTGTAACTGTCAGATGTGACATAGGCGAAAAATCTCCCACCGAATCGCCGTAACGGGTAGAATATCCAACCCAATCCTCTGACAGATTACAAGTGTTACAAACTCTTCCGTTGCAACTCTGCGAAATCGCATACAGCGTAGACATCCTTATTCTTGGCGGGATGTTTTGTCTTGTCTGGTCAGTTATTTTGATTTCATCAGGGATACTGTTTAGCACACAGTCTACTGCTGCTTTTATATTTATGACATAGTGTTTAATTCCAAGATGATTCACAAGCATATAAGCCATATCGATATCGTGCTGGGTTCCCTGCGGCATCAATACGCCTATTACTCGTTCCTTTCCTAAGGCTTCTACGCAAAGGGCAGCCGCTATGGAAGAATCTTTTCCTCCTGAAATTCCAACTATTGCATTACATCCCTGCCCGTTTTTTTCAAAAAATTCTTTTATCCATTGTACACAATCATTTTTTATTCTTTCAGCATCAAACATCAAAAGCCATCTCCGTTCAGTCTTTTTATGTATCTTATTTTATTGTGATTTGACACATTTTCATTGTGGTAAGTGCAGCATCATGGCTTTCGGGCGTTACACCTGCACAACAGTTCGCATCTACTGAAATCTTGGTTTCTAAAAAGTGTGCCTTCAGCAAAAGCGCATTTGATACAACACAAATATCGGTGCAAAGTCCTATAAGCTCTATTTCTATCTCGTCGATATTGTAGTTTTCTTTTATATATTTTGGCAATTCTATGGAGCCGAATGTTGGCTTTTCAATTATTTTGTATGTTTTTTTATCAACCGCCGCCTGAACACATTCCTCAAGTTTCCATCCGTCAGTTCCCTTAATACAGTGAGGTATTGGCAGGTTTTTTCCCTCCTGTGTTTTCATATATTCCTTTTGATGTGTATCGTATGTAACTATTATATCACCATCAAATTCTTCAATCTTTCTCACAACATTATCAACGATTGCTACAGCTTCTTTAGTGCCTAATGCCCCGTCTACAAAATCTTTCTGCATATCAACTACTACTAATATTTTTTTCATAAATATGCCTCCGCCACTGGCTGATTATAGTCTATATTGTCTCACAACACTATATATTATACTACATTGTGTAAAATAATTCAACAAAAAAACGACCGCAGCATAAAATTTCAGCCTGCGGTTGTTTTTACATATACTTATTTAATATAATTGTATGGATTTTGCGCTTCGTCATTATGTCTTATCTCAAAATGCAGATGAGGACCTGTGGAACGGCCTGTATTGCCAACGGCAGCAATAAGGTCTCCTTTTGCAACTTTGTCACCCACATTTACAAAAAGCTCCGAGCAATGTGCATAATATGTCACATAACCATTTTGATGGTCAATTTTTATGATTTTACCGTATCCGTTATTTTTATGCTCAGAAGCAATAACTACTCCATTGTCGGCAGCATAGATAGGTGTGCCTGTTTTGGCGCCTATATCTATACCGTTGTGATTTCTTCCCCATCTGCTGCCAAAAGGAGATGTGAGAGTTCCAGATGTGGGAGTAATAAAGCTTCCCGTTCCTGCACCGGACGGCAATTCTTTGGTGCCGATTGACTCTATCTGCGTTATGGGCTCACTAATAATTTCTTCGCTCAGCAAGTCATTTGAAACAATGACGCCATCAATTTTCGTTACATAAGATGATGAACGAAGCTTTCCATTTGCGCCTTTTGTTTTAATTTTTACCTGACCTTCATAAAGCGAAGAATCCTGATTTTTTACTGTTTCAAAAGGAATTTCTGTATCTTTTATTATATGTTCAACCGTCTTAACGGAAATTATAGGTTCGTTGGTGTATATTTTAATTACACTGCCAATCACAAGCTCAGAGATATTGTTATCTGTCAGAATTTTTTCTGCTGAAACACTATAAACTTCCTCAAGGCTTTCTAATGTATCCTCGGGCAGTACTGTATGCTCGATGAATTTGCCTTGTAAAAATTCAGCAAAGACCGTATCAAATACGCGAACGGCGTCAAAAGGAACATAATCTTTTTCGATTTTTACATCCGCTGCGTATGAAACTGTTATATTTCCGTCAGCATCAGCAAAGCTTGCAAGATAATCGTTTTTTAACTTGTTGGCCTCATCTTCTGTTGACAAAGCAGTTATAAACTGCCCGTCTGCCGTTATTTTATAGGCTTCCGCCATACCCTCAGAAACCGACTTTAGGTTTTCTGCTATTTCCTCTTTAGTTGTGAATGAGTCAACAGCAACTATTTCCATACTGAACTGCTCCTCTGAAATCGGCGTGAGCTCAATATCAGAAATATTGCTTAATTCAAGTCGG
>JAZNUA010000087.1:0-16651 GCA_045592045.1 Congzhengia sp.
ACCTCATTAAAATCTGCCTGAATATACGGTGCTATAACGAGCTGTGCCACTCTTTCGTCAGGTTCAATTTCCTGAGTGTTGTTGGAGTAATTATGGAGAGCAACCATAATCTCTCCACGGTAATCTGAATCAATTACTCCCACACAATTAGCAGGAGCAAGCCCTCTCTTGCAAGCAAGACCGCTACGGGCATAAATCAAACCCACCAAGCCGGTTGGTATTTCTGTTGCTATGCCTGTATGGATAAAGGCTGTTTCCCCCGGAGCTATCTTTATATTTTCATCCAAAAGCGCGCGCAAATCTGCACCAGCAGCAAAGGGAGTTCCGTACACCGGCGCAGACGCGCGTTTGTCGATCTTTGTAAATTTAACAATTTGTTTGTTCAATGTTAAAGTTCCTTCCACCAAATAATTTCTTCGCCTGAAAGCGTCGCTTTAAGGTCAATAATCCGTTGATTACTGCTGCCTCTGAAACGAAGCCGCAAATCCTTAAAATCCTCTTTGAATTCGCCATCCACTAAAATATCGATGTACGAAAGCATCTCATCTGTTACTTCGCATCTCGCTCTGCTCTCCTGCAGAAGTTCATCATCCAATAAATATCCTGAATAGCACCATACGGTTTTTTTAGGATATGTTTCCTTTATTCTTTTTAAAAGCTTAACCAAAACCCGCTGATTAGCAGGCTCAAAGGG
Organism: Congzhengia sp.; assembly: GCA_045592045.1. Taxonomy (GTDB): domain Bacteria; phylum Bacillota; class Clostridia; order UBA1381; family UBA9506; genus Congzhengia. Next base: position 695 of record JAZNUA010000087.1, read on the forward strand.
TTCGCCGCCCAAAAGCGAGAACCCTTCAATATAATCCGGTTTCAGTAAATCTATTATTTCGTCTTCTTGTGCTGTTCCAAATTCGTTACCGAAGTTGAAATCCCAAGTTTCTGCGTTGAAGCAACCTTTGCAATGGTGGGTACATCCACTGACAAACAGCGAAACTCTCACACCGGGTCCATTTGCTACATCGCATTTTTTTATAGCTGAATAGTTCATTGTTATTCCTCTTGATTACAGATGCAATACTCTTGCTTTGATTTCCTTGGTTTTACCTACATTCCAGAAATTTTCACCAAGATAACCGCAAGTTCTTCTCGTTACATTCATCTTTGCGTGGTCTTTATTGTGACAAGCGGGACATTCCCATTCATTTTTATCATTGATAACGATTTCTCCGTCGTATCCGCAAATGTGACAATAGTCTGATTTCGTGTTGAATTCAGCATATTGAATATTGTCATAAATAAATTTAACCACCGCTTCAATACCTTCTAAATTGTGGCGCATATTAGGAATTTCAACATAGGAAATCGCACCGCCTGAAGATATTTTCTGGAATTTACTTTCAAATTCAAACTTAGAGAAAGCATCTATGTCCTCACGAACATCAACATGATATGAGTTTGTATAATAACCCTTATCTGTAATATCATCTACGCTACCGAATTTTTCCTTATCTATTCTTGCAAAACGATAACATAATGATTCTGCAGGTGTACCATATAAAGCAAAGCCTATACCTGTTTCTTCCTTCCATCTGTCTGTTGCAGCTCTTAAATAGTTCATAACTCTAAGGGCAAATTCTTCACCTTCCGGCGTTGTATGTGATACGCCTTTCATTGCCTTTGTAACTTCGTAAAGACCTATATAGCCCAAAGAAATTGAAGAATATCCGTCAAATAAATATTTGTCGATTGTTTCACCTTTGCCAAGCCTTGCAATAGCACCATACTGCCAATGAACAGGGCTGACATCTGATTTTGTGCCGAGCAATGCACGATGACGGCACATCAAAGCCTCAAAGCAAAGCTGCAATCTTTCATCCATAAGCTTCCAGAATTTTTCTTCATCGCCCTTAGCAAGAAGACCAATCTGTGGAAGGTTGAGGCTTACAACACCCTGATTGAATCGTCCCTCGAACTTATATTTGCCCTCTTCATCCTTCCATGGAGACAAGAAGCTTCTGCAGCCCATAGGACTAAATACATTACCCTCGTAATGTTCACGCATTTTCTTTGCAGAAATATAGTCAGGATACATTCTCTTTGCAGAACACTGTACCGCAAGCTTTGTTACATAATCATACTCCCCGCCGCATAAGCAATTATGCTCGTCCAAAACATATACAAGCTTCGGGAATGCAGGTGTAATATATACACCAGCCTCATTCTTGATACCCTCTAATCTTTGACGAAGAATTTCTTCTACTATCATAGCGTTTTCTTTTACATATTCATCGTCTTTATCGATATATAAGAAAAGTGTAACAAAAGGAGACTGACCGTTTGTGGTCATAAGTGTATTTATCTGATACTGAATAGTCTGAACGCCTGCTTTTAATTCGTCCTTCATGCGCTCATGAGCTAATTTTTCTACCAACTCTGTAGATATCTGACCGTCAGAATTCTTTTCTATGCTTTTTTTGAACTTTTCATAGCTTTTTCTTAAATATTTGCCTAAGTGACGAATATCAACCGACTGACCACCATACTGGCTTGATGCGACAGATGCAATAATCTGTGTAACTATTGTACAAGCAACCTGAAAACTCTTAGGTGGCTCAATAAGCTTGCCATTCATAACTGTACCATTATCAAGCATATTTCCAATATCTATTAAGCAACAGTTAAAAATAGGCTGGATAAAGTAGTCAGCGTCGTGAAAGTGCAATATACCTTGATTGTGTGCATCAGAGATTTTTTCAGGAAGCAACAATCTATTCGTTAAGTCTTTTGATACTTCACCGGCAATAAGGTCACGCTGTGTTGCCGCTGCAACTGCGTTTTTGTTAGAGTTTTCCTCCATAACATCCTTGTTGGCGTTTTTGATAAGGCTTAGTATTGATTCATCTGTTGTGTTGGCTTTACGCACCAATGCACGATTATAACGATACACAATATATGTTTTAGCTAAAACATACTTATCAAGCTCCATGAGCTTTTGCTCTATTATATCCTGAATATCTTCAACAAGTATTCTTGAGGATCTTCTTGCTTCTATGTAATCCAGAATATCCTCTACATCAGATTTGGGCAGACGCTCAGATGCAGGTACTTCATTATTTGCCTTTTCAATGGCAACCGCTATCTTATTTCTGTCATATTCAACTGTTGAACCGTCTCTTTTAATTACTAACATATCGGGTCACACTCCTTATTTCTTTCCGCGTTACCTATTATATCTTAAATAATCTCAAAAAAAAGTTGCATTTGCAACTTTTTTTTGCTATAATACTAAATATAGGGACGCTTGAAATATTTAAACACAAGATAAAGGGGTAAATAAAAATGCAAAATTCGGCTTTATTTCGCGGTTTTAGTGATGTTGAGAGGCAAAAAATGCTAAAATGTTTGCACATAAAACTCAAAAAATGTAACACAAATGAAACAATAATGTTACATAACGAAGCACCTGAATATCTATATGTTGTGCTGTCCGGAACTGCCGAACTTGCCAGCTATGATTACGATGGAAACAAGGCGATATTAGAGCGTTTTTCTACTAATTCTGTGTTCGGCGATATGTTTTTTTCGCCTATCAGTAGCGACGAATTTATGGTGACTGCCACATCTCCTTGTGAAATTTTGGCATTCCGGTACAAAAATGCCATAACACAATGTGCCAACACCTGTAAGCATCATGTTATGTTTCTGGACAATTTGTTTCAGTTGTTAGCTTTGAAGCTTTCTGACAGAGCACAACATATAGAGATGCTGTCAAAACGCACCATACGGGAAAAACTACTAACCTACTTCGAAATACAGGCCTCAGAAAAGGGGTCATTTTCGTTTCTTCTGCCAATGTCTTTGTCTTCCCTTTCCGAGTACCTAAACATAGACAGGAGTGCTATGCAGAGAGAAATTAAGCGCCTTAATGACGATGGCATAATCCAATCAAAGGGAAAAAAAATCATTCTTATAAGAAAATAAAAAACAAGGAAAGTAAACTTTCCTTGTTTTTTATAAAACGATTTTTAATTAGTCTAAAATAGAAATTTCTGTTTCTTTGTCGAATATATGAATACGGTTCATATCAAATGCAACCTTGATTGTATCGCCAACCTTAGCTGTTGAGCGAGGATCAACCTTCGCAATGAATGAAGAGCCTTCAATATCTAAGTAAAGAAGTGTTTCAGAACCCATAAGTTCTGTAACTTCAACTATTGCATCAACTATGCTGTCGGGAGCTGAACTCAAGTACATCTGTTCATCATGGATATGCTCTGCTCTTACACCCATTGTAACTGTCTTGCCGATATATCCGCCTTCAACTAAGTTAGAAACTCTGCCTTCAGGAATTTTAATCTTGGCATTACCAAATACAAAGTACACACCGTCATCGAGCTTTTCGATTGTACCATCAACAAAGTCCATTGTGGGGCTACCAATAAAGCCGCCGACGAATTTGTTAACAGGGTGATCATAAAGTGTCTGGGGGCTATCAATCTGCTGAATGATACCATCTTTCATAACAACGATACGAGTACCCATTGTCATAGCTTCTGTCTGGTCATGTGTAACATAGATAAATGTTGTCTGTAATTTATTATGTAATTTAGAAATTTCTGTTCTCATCTGGCCACGAAGCTTAGCATCAAGGTTAGATAAGGGTTCGTCCATCAAGAAAACCTTAGGATTACGAACGATAGCACGACCTAAAGCTACACGCTGTCTCTGACCGCCTGATAATGCCTTAGGCTTTCTGTCTAATAAGTGCTCAATGTCAAGAATACGAGCTGCTTCTATAACCTTTTCTTTAATTTCTTGCTTAGGAACCTTACGGAGCTTAAGACCGAACGCCATATTATCAAACACTGTCATATGAGGATAGAGTGCATAGTTCTGGAAAACCATAGCTATATCTCTGTCTTTAGGAGGTGTATCATTAACGATTCTGTCACCAATCCAAACTTCACCCTCTGAAATTTCTTCAAGACCTGCAATCATACGAAGTGTTGTTGATTTACCACAACCTGAAGGACCAACAAGTACGATAAATTCCTTATCAGCAATATCTAAGTTAAAATCACTAACAGCTGTTACACCGCCAGGATATCTCTTATATACGCCATTTAATTTAAGTTCTGCCATTTATAGCAACCTCCAAATGTATAATTAATTTATTTAGTGTATTTCTATCGTAATACATTATAGCATATTGTTTTTTTAAATATAAGGTTATTTTTTAACAAAATTTCAAGTTCATTTTTGTTAGGTTTTCATAAAACCCATACAAAATGCCAAAATTCGACACTTTTATAAACTTTTAATTGTGAAATTTGCTTACTGTATACTTGCTTTCAGCATTCCATATATCATTTTTGCCGCTTCCTGACGGGTTGCGTTGCTTTCAGGATTGAAATACCCCATATCATCACCGGAAATTATGCCTAAATTTGCCATTTTTTGGACATATGGCTGAGCATACGGTGCAATTTTGCTACCATCTTTGAATTCATAATACACTTGGTGATGTGCTATGTTATAAGAATCTAAAATCGTTCCTATCATTTTTGCCATATCCTGTCTTGTGATGTTTTTACCTACACCGAAGGTGCCGTCTCCCATTCCCTGCGTAATACCTGCTTTCTGTGCACTCGCAACAAATGGTGCATACCAGGCATTGCTGTCAACATCTGTAAAGTCCGACTTGGCACTTTCATCTAAAAGATTAAATGTGGTAACTATAAGCTTTATAAATTCTTCCCTCGTGATGTGGTCATCGGGCGCAAAAATACCTTCTGCCTTTCCGCTTATAATCTGCCTTGCACTGAGTGCTGCGATATACTTTTTGCCCCAGCCATTAGCATCAATAAAGGGATATGCTGCAGTTCTGACAACATAAACCGCATTTGGCTCAAGTTGTGCCGTAATACCGTTTTCTGTAGGCACTGAATTCTTAACGGGATTAAGCACACTTGCGCCCACAAGCTTATATATCATAGGATTGTCGGACTTAACCAATACTTCAACAAGTTTCGGGATGTTATCTTTTGTCTTTATAACTACGGAACCATCAAATATACTTTTTGCAACGCCTGACATACTTGTTATTATCGCATAGTTCTCTGTTTCAGTTTTTGAAGCAACAGGCGGAACAGTTCCAACGCCCTTTACTGTACACACACCTAAATCTGCCAAAGCGTTAGCTGTGAACAGTCTGTCTGTCTGGGGAACAGTATTCAAAAAATCTGCCATTTTAGCCGCTGCTTTATATGCGGTTACGGTTCTGCCCTTCTCATCGTAATAACCCGCCCACACAGCGTCATATGCCTTGCTGTATTCAGCGTTTACTTGACTTACAGTAAAAATACCATCCTTAAAATCAAAGAGCGCCCCGCCATTCACCTCGGGGATTATTCCCATAAGGTTTGCAATTACCGCCGCGGTGTAGCCGTCCTCCTCAATTATCTTCTTTGCAGCAGAAGAAGTTTGGCAAAATGCTGCAGTCATTTTGTCAATGCCATAGGCTGTAACCGTGGATACAGTTGCCGGAATTTTGTTTTGCAAAATATCTGCATATTTCAATCGAATTCCTGTAGCCTCGCCGATACAGCTCATACTCCTGAAAAATCTGATAAGAGCATCCTCCTGAGCAGGCGTAAAGCTTGTGCCAAGCATTGCTTCAAACATACCGGATTTCACATTGTCAATACCTGCCTCAACACCCGCGTCTGATGTGAGGAAAGGTCTGAGCATCGATATGTATTGGGCGCGCATCTGGGGCGTATATGAGGCAAGCTTTTTAATAATCGTGTCCGTGGCATCGCTTGCATTGATGCTTACGGGCATAAGGGTAAGTATTGTTATTAAAAGTATTGAAATTGTTCTTTTCATATTTTCTCCCAGTTTAAGAAATACGCAGCGTTGCTGCGGGTTTCTTATATGTCTTAATTTAATTTACCAATTTCTTTGTAGTATTCAATTACACCGTAAATAATTTTTGCAGCTTCTGCTCTTGTTACATTGTTCAAAGGCTTGAATGTGCCATCAGGATAACCATTTACAATCCCTAATTCACTTGCGTGCGCAATGAAGCTTTCCGCATAACCATGGATTTCGTGGTCATCTTCATATGCTGCTTCCATGCCTTCCTCTGTCATTGCTGCATATCTCATAACAACAGCAATCAATTCCTGACGAAGAATGATTCTTTCAGGCTTAAACTCTTCATCGCCATAGCCTGTGTAGATGCCCATTTCAACCATTAAGTTAACAGCGCCTCTTGCCCAATCAGCGATACTGTGGTCATCTGCAAAACCTGTACTTGCATTCCAGTAACCATCAGATGCTGCTTTTTCAGAAATACCTAATGCGCGTGTCATAATAACTGCAACTTCCTGTCTTGTTACACCAATGTCAGGCTTAAAGCTGCCGTCGTCATAACCGGTAAGAATTCCTCTTGCTTCCAAGTCACGGATAACATCTTCTGCCCAGTGACCAACAATATCGGGGAACTTAACTACAGGTTGAGGCGTAACAGGTTCCTGGGTTCCGATGCCACCACCAAATCCTCCTGTAATGCCGCCCCCATTTGTTGAAGGGCGAGTTGCTGTAGCTATGTGAGGCTCATAAAGGTTAATTTCGTTATGAGCTAAAACAATCTTCAAGTTTGAAATATCGTCTGTGAATGAGTTAAAACTCTCAACAATACCTGTTAATATATCGAAACCTTCAGCTTCTGCTGAATCGTTTGTTGCAACTGTAACGCCGTTAACATTTGTTGCTGTGTTGTACAGTGCCAAAGTTTCAGCAAAGTCTTTGTTGTAATAAGCAAGAGCGAAATCACCCTCAACAGAATCTGTCATCATAAACTGACCGTTGAACGCTGTGAGCAGTAACAAGAAGTTTTCAACTTCTAAAGCTTCGCCGCCTGTTATATAGTAATGTTCTCTGAACTTGTTCTGCAAGCTTAAGGGAACATATCTGTCATAAATTTCAGTTGCTGCAGCATCCTGCTCTGTTGTTAATGTAAGCTTGTTCATTTCAACTTCTGTTGTGATAGAGTCACCCGCACCACCAAATAAGTTAAGTGATGCTGCTCTTTTAGCAACTGGAACTGCCTTGTATGTATTAAGCAAGAATATGAAAGCATCCTTTGTTGCCTGTGGTTCGTTCTGAACATTTCCTATAAATGACTTAAAGCCTGCATCTGTATCAGGAAGAACGATCTCTCCCTTCACTGCCTTGATGATGGTATCGATACCATTTGTGCCGTCAATCATATATGCTTTAAAGATTTTCCACGCGTTAACTCTTTCCATAGCATTGTCAGGCATCATTGTTTCAAGCTTTGTAAATAAGTTTGTAACATCCGAGTTGTCAACATCCACAGCCATAACGGGACAAACCATTGTAAGAATCATAACGGCTGCGATGAGTGAGCATATTAGCTTTTTCATTTTTTTCACTCCTTAGATATATTGTTATTTTTTTAATTACTGTTCTAAAAGATGTATATATTTTGCATAATAGCTTTTGATAATTTCTTTCTCTTGTGGGCCTAATTTTTCACGCATAAGATTATATGCAGCAGAAAATGTTTCGTTATTGATGTCGCCTGCAGCATAAGACATAAGCGTTTTATAATCCTCAGGATTTAAGCTCTGTGCCAGAAGCGCTAAAATTTCTACCTTGTCAGCTATGGGGATTTTTGCTTCCAGTTCCTTGATGATTTCAGCATTTAAAACAACGGACAAGCTCTCACCTTCCACAATAAGGTTATCCTCGCCCACAACAGGAATCTGTATAGCTTCGCCGCTTACAGCCTCGCCAACTACATTACTTACCTTGGAAAATGCCATATCTACCACAATGCCCAAGCAGGTTGCAAGCAACAACAAAATTACAACCACATCTATCAATACCATTACAGGCCGTATTTTTTTCTTTACCAAAATAGCCTCCTAAGTTCCGCACCTCTATAAAGGTACAAATACCTACTATACACTATTATATAGTAATTATATATCTTATAAGAAGAAAAGTCAAGAATAAGTCGCCAAGAAATTTGGCGACTTATTCATCTAAAAATCATATCCGTTTGGGTTTTTATTCTGCCAATTCCAAGTATCCCGACACATATCATCCAGATTTTTCTTCGCTTTAAATGCGATTTCCTGTTCTGCATAAGATGGATCAGCATAGCAAGCATCAATATCTCCGGGGCGTCTTGCTTCTATCTTGTAGGGGACATTTTTGCCGCAAGCCTTAGAAAATGCCGCAATAACATCTAACACACTATAACCGTTACCTGTACCTAAGTTGTAGGTTACAACACCCACATGGTTTTCGATTTTTTTCAAAGCACATAAATGTCCGTCGGCAAGGTCTACAACATGGATATAATCTCGTACACCTGTGCCGTCGGGCGTGTCGTAGTCATTACCAAAAACATGGACATACTCACGCTTGCCAATGGCTGTTTGTGACACATAGGGCATAAGATTATTGGGAATATCCTTGGGGTCTTCACCAATAAGGCCGCTTTCGTGAGCGCCGATGGGATTAAAATATCGAAGTATCGCAATATCCCATTGGCTGTCTGCCACTGCTAAATCACGGAGCATTTCTTCTATCATAAGTTTTGTTCTGCCGTAAGGGTTTGTGCATGAAAGAGGAAAATCTTCACGAATAGGCACGGTCTTTGGCTTGCCATAAACTGTAGCAGATGAAGAAAATACCATCTTCTTAACGCCAAACTCTGTCATAATCTCTAAAAGGTTCATTGTGCTTATTAAATTGTTCTGATAATATTTTAATGGCATCGAAACCGATTCACCTACAGCTTTTAAGCCGGCAAAATGAATTACGGCATCAAATTTGTTTTCTTTAAAAATTTCTCTTACTTTTTCTTTATCAACAAGGTCTGCTTCGTAAAATTTTATGGCTTTGCCTGTTATTTCTTCCACACGATGTATGGCTGCAACGCAACTGTTAGATAAATTATCAACAACCGTTACCTCGTGTCCTGCATCGAGCAACTGAACACAAGTATGGCTGCCAATATAACCGGCGCCGCCTGTTACTAAAACATGCATAAAATCAATCCTTTCTCGGGTTAAATACTTTTTGAAATTATATCGTATCATAATTGAATAAAAAAGTCAAATATAAGCCGGCAGTCATTCACCCCCGACCCTTCAAGTCCGCTCAATACGGTACAAAACAAAAGACACGAACCGCCCACATATCGTAAAAAGGTATTAGCGACAGCGAGTTGTTGCGAGCGCATTTATAAGTGAGCCAACGAGCCGAGCGTGACTTTTTACGAAAAAGGAGAAGTAAGGTAGCGTGCGGATGACTTTTTGAAATAAAAAAGTCGAAGCAAAGCGAACTTTACTTCGACTTGGAGCTGATGAGCGGACTTGCCCGCCTGCGGGCGGTGCTGTGGTCGGCTCTGACTGCCACTGGCAGTCATTCACTACCGACCCTTCAAGTCCGCTCAATGCGGTACAAAGCAAAAAGCACACACCGTCCAACCGGACGGTCTGTGCTTTTGGAGCTGATGAGGGGACTTGAACCGCCGACCTACGCCTTACCAAGGCGTTGCGCTACCAACTGTGCCACATCAGCATAACAATAACTTTATTACTTTAGTTATTTTAACATAAACCTCGTTAGTTGTAAAGGGGTTTTTGAAAATTTTTAAATAGGATAAAATTAAAAAAGTTGTGATGACACAACCTTTTTAATATTCATAGCTATAAATCTCCCAATCCGCAATCTGTATGAAAAGATTTTTTAATTCATCGTCATCAGGTATGTTAAATTGAACGAGGTTGATTTCGCCTTCTTCGTAAAATTTGGATATCTCTTGGACCCTTTGTGAAAAGATAGCATCTTCAGGGTATTTTGTGCCTGTTGTAAAGACAGAGCATCCCCAATCAACTGCGTGATGTATCTCCTTGTCAAAATGCTTCCTTAAATCTTTTGCGTTTTTCTGCTCGTGTAAATTCATAAAACAACAAGTCATAATATCCCTCCAAAAAAATAAAAAAGGTGCGCAAGCCAAAGCCACGCACCATAAAAGCGCAGGCTCTGCTATGCGCCAACATAAACAACATTGCGTTTCCACAGAGTTGCAGACAGAGCTACGCTTTTTTACAAAGCACTACTCTGCAGATTACACAATATTTTGTTTATGTTGGCAATTACAATAATACCACATTTTATGATAAATTACAAGTGTTTTTGACAAATGTGACCTTTTGTCACAAAGAATGTGGATTTATAAAATAAAAAGGTGCGTAAGGTAAAACCTTGCGCACCAAAATTCATTATGATAATTTTTCGGGATATATGCCATCGGCAACAAGCTTTTTAATAGAGGCAATAACAACAGGAGCGTCTTCTTTATATGTTACACCAAACCACTTGTCATTGGTGGGGAGAACCTTAACGGTTGCTTTGCCGTCTTTAATAAGACCGTCAACGATTGTAGGTAACAAATATTCTGCCTTTAAGTCGCCCTCTTTTACATTTGATAAAAACTCTATAAAACCATCTTCTAATCCATCAATAAATTCAGGAGTTAAACCCCACATATTCATTGAAACGAAACTTTCTGCATCAATAGGACCATCGGGAGTTTTAGCACCTGTTCCGTCTTTTTCGATGTCGCCTGTTTCCACAACATCAACCAGCATATTGTCATCATTAACCTTACATACGCCGCGTGTTACACCGCCATTATCAGATAGTGTGTTCTTTAGGATAAATCCTGCCATACAGAACGCATACGGATTTTTCTTGACCTCATCAGAAACAAGGTAGTCGTGAATCTTGACAAAAGCCTCTTTGCCGTAATAGTCGTCGGCGTTAATTACCAAAAAGGGCTCATTGACTATACCCTTTGTTGAAAGGATAGCGTGACCTGTGCCCCAGGGTTTTTTGCGTTCTGCGGGTGTAACAAATCCTCCCGGGAGATTGTCGTTTTCCTGAAAAGCGTACTCAACTTTGCAGATTTTTTCTATACGATTTCCAATAATTTCTTTAAAATCTTTTTCTAAATCACGCCGAATGATAAATACCACCTTATTAAAGCCTGCTGCAAGCGCATCATAAATGGAGTAGTCCATAATGATTTCGCCGTTAGGACCTACGGGAGCTAACTGCTTGATGCCGCCGCCAAAGCGTGAGCCGATACCTGCCGCCATAATTACTAATGTTGTATCCATAGATTAAACCCTCTCTTTTTTAAATTTATAAGCCTACGATTATAGTATATCATATTAAGGAAGATATTTCAAGAGGTGGTTTGAGACATTTGGTGCAAACCTTTGGATAAAATACAAACAACATTATTGCAATCTGACAGGTTCAGTTAAAGACATAAAAAAGAGGATACCGAAGTATCCTCTTAATTTATTAAGTTAACTACTAATTAAGTATTAGTCGTTGGGGTTGAGTTCCCATGTAGCACCATTGATGTCTGTGTAGTCATCAAATGCTGCGCGTGTTGTAGCTGCTGTGTATGCACAACCGGGATCGTGAGGACCTGCACATTCAGGATCCTGATCACAAGCGATTTCATCAGCATTTGTGATAGCTGTGTTGCTGAGAGCGATAACAATGATGTCTTCTACTCTGTTCTTTTCGTTAACCTTAGCAACTGCAGCGTAAACAGCGTTTGCACGAACTGTTTCTCTGATGCCGTTAACTGTGATCTTCTTAACAGGATTGTTAGCTGCTGCTTCTTCATACCAAGCGTATGTTGCGCCTTCAGCTTCTGCTACCTTGAACTTAGCTGATGTTGTAGGCTGAAGAGCTGAGTCAACATCTGATGCTAATACGATGTAGTCAGCGTATTCTGTGATTACACCGAATACGAATGCCATGTCATCGTTAGGAATGTCATAGCCTAAAGCTGTAGCTGTAAGAGCACGAGCTGCTGCTTCGTAGATTACGCTGATTTCAGCGATTTCATCGTCTGCATTTACTGCGTACTGGATAACATCGCCAACCTTGAGGTCTTGGATATTGCTTGCTAATTCTTCAAAGTTTTCATCGCCTGCTTCCATATCGTAGTCGATAGAAACAACCTTTGTTTCGCCACTCTGTACAAGTGTTAAGCTTGTTACTGTGTTGTCATCAGCATCTAACTTTGTACCGATTGCTGCGATTACAGCTAAAGGTGATGTTTCGAGACCGTAAGAAGGTCTTTCTGTCATAAGAGCAGCTGAGAGAACATCGTCGCCGTTAACTGTGTAGAGATATGAGTTGAATGTATCATCTTCGTCTAATGATGCGAAGTTACCGATAGCAAGTTTGTCTGTGTTGATGTTCCAGTCAGACATTGCTGTTGTACCAACAACTGGAGCAACGAATAATTTAGCTTCGCCGATTTCGAATCCGCCGAATTCTTCGAATTCTGCGTCGTATTTAGCTGAGCCATTAGCTGTCATAGCTACTAATTCACTTGAAGAACCAGCTGCTACTCTGATTTCCTTAACTTTACCGTTTGAATCAAGAGCGTATGTGATGAATCTTGTTGCAGCATTTGTTTTAGCTGTAGATTCTGCAGCGTCAGCTGTTAATGCTGTTAAAGCACCTGTTACGCTACTTTCAGCTGCTGTACCTAAACCGAAGATAGCTTCCTGTTCGCCAGCGTTCTTGTTCTTTGCGATAACCTGTGTACCTAAGCCTAACTTGTTAGCTTCGTCATAAATTTTAACTGAATCAGCAACTGCGAGATCTACTTCGCCTTCTGCTGTGAAGAGTTTTAATGTGTAAGCATTTACACCGAATTTTGATTCAACATCAGCGCCGAGGTATAATGCGAAGTTCTTAGAAATAGATGTTGCAGCATCCTTCTTAACGATTTTGCCATCGATTGAAAGGAAGAATGTGCCTTCTTCACCAAGTGTTAAACCTACTGTTGAAGTATATTCTACATCATCGATTACATATTTGCCAGCTTTAAGCTCAGCAACTGCACCTGTGATTGTTTCGTTTGTTACATAGATGTCCATGTAAGGAGCATCGTCGATACCAGCACCGCTCCAAGGAGCAACGATGTTAAGAACATCACCTTCTGCGATGTCTGCTAATTCGATAGCTTTGCCGTTTGCATCGTATAAGCCATAGATGAAGTCTTCATCATTTCTGTTTTCTGCATCTAAGTCTAATGCACCAGCGGGATCAAACTTAACGAGAGATTCATCAACATTAACTGAATCAACGATTTTGTAGATGTACTTTGTTACGAAAATCTTGTTGTATGCTGCATTCTTTGCACCCATAAATGTGATGCTGTCAGCAGCCTGTAAAAGATCTTCTAAGTCAGAATAACCGTTAGCTGTAAGGTCATTTGTAGGTGTTGATGTGTGATCAACTTCTACACCGTTGTAGTAAACTTTAAGACCTGTTGTAGCAACATCGATTTCTGTCATCTTTCTGTCGTCAACATTTTTGTAATATGAGTATAAACCTGCTGAGTATGTAGCTGTAGCAAGGTTTTCTGATACTGTTTCTTCAACAACTGTCTTACCATCAGCAACAACTGCTAATAATTTCCAGTCATTTAAGTCTTCGTCTTCAACGAGGTAAGCTTCAACTGTTGAACCTAAGAGTTCTGCAGCGTCTGTTTCACCAACATATACTACAGCAGGATCAGCACCGATTTCTGTTACGATATCACTTAATGCGTAGTCGTAAGCACTTGCGATGTCGATTTCTACCATGTAGTTGCCAGCCTTGTCAATACATGTTGTAGGAGCTGATTTAGGTGTCTTGGTGATTTCAGCTTTAACCTTAAGAATATCATTTGAGTATGTCAAAAGTGTTCTTAAGTCTGTGCCATTCTTACCGTTGTAGATAACATATCTGTCGTCTTCAACTGATACGCCGTAGTAAGAAACATCAACCAAAGGAGCTGTTAAAGCATTGTAGATTAACTGAGCAATGATTTCTCTTGTAGCTGCAGCCTGATTGTCATAACCAGCATCTTTAAGTACGCCGTACTGAGAAGCTAACTTTAAGTAACCTGTGGGGTAACCGCCGTTTTCTGCTCTCTGTGCGATACGGTCATAACCTAACGCACGCATGATCATAACTACTGCATCCTGGTAAGAAACCGGAGCGTCAGGAGCGAATGTGCCGTCGCCCATACCGTTAACGATACCGCGGTTTACGCCCCAAGCGATGTAACCTGCTGCCCAGTGGTTAGCTGCTACATCTGAAAATGCGTTTGATGCTGATGCTGTAGCGATATCTTCTTCGCCCATAGCACGGCAAACAAATGCAACCATTTCTGATCTCTTTACATCGTTTGTGGGGTTGAAGTTGCCTTCGTCATCACCCTTAGCGATGTTAAGACCGGAAAGAACCTTAATAGCTTTTGCATAGCTATTTGTGGAATCAACATCTTTGTAATCTGCAGCTGATACTGTAGCAAAAGAGCCAACGATCATAATAACTGCGATGATTACAGAGATTAGTTTTTTGAGATTTTTCATAATTTCTCAAATCCTCCCTTATAATAAATTTAAAAATTTAAAAATCGAAAGAGATATGTTCTTCGCTGCTGATGTTCCTCTTTCAAAAACAACAACAACGAGCGACGGGCATTAACCCATCGTTGGTATACATTGATTATAGCACTAAATTTTGGCATAGTCAATGTATAAATCGTAGTTGTAATAAAAATGTAAAAATTGGCACATATATTACAAAATTATTGCAACTTATATGCAAAATGCACCTTTGGTGCAACATTGCCGAAATATGCTTCGGAGTTTCTTCCTTATATAATATGTAGCGACAACTCCGCTTGTAAATATAATCCGCGCAAGGACACAATCCCTTAATACTATATTTACTTTATCTATTTTACCCTTTTGGGAGCTAAATGTCAAGATTTTTTTTGAATTTTTTGAAAAATTAAGGCCTTGCTTTTATAGATGCAAGGTCCGTGACATTTTTATTTTGCTATCATAGGGGCAATCTGTCAAACTCTGCCATCATTTTTAGAAGCTCCGCCTTTGGTTTCATACCGTCTATGGAGTTTTCTGAGAATAAATTGCACGCTGCGGCAGTTGACGCAAATTCCAAAATATCCTTATCCGCCATACCTGTATATAAACCATACAGCGAAGCTGCGCAAAATGTATCGCCGGCTCCCACGCTTCCTTTTATTAAGTTTTTGTCAATCTTAAGAGAGGGAACTGCACAAAATTCCCCTGTCGCTACATCTAATATAAATCCTGCTTCTTTCGCATGAACGATGATTTTTTCCTTGACGCCAAGCTCCGCCATTTTATTCATAACCTGATGGATGGCATCAACATCTAAGGTTTCGTCTGCTTTTCTGGGATTGATGCCCCAGATGGCACTGCTCTCAATCTCATTCATTATAGCATAGTCGCAATAACGAAGAGCGGGAGCTATTTTTTTCATATAATCTGCGGTGCTGTCAGAAACAACATCAACAGAGGTTTTGATACCTTTTGCCTGAACTGTTTTTAAGAATTTTGCCATAACTGTGCCGCATTCTTCATCATCACGGTCAAATATGTCCAAAAGAAGTATATATCCAATATGAAAAATATCACAGTTTAATTTGTCAAGGTCAATGTGCTCAGGAGCAAACTCCGCATTAGCACCTCTTGCCTGAAAAAATGTTCTCTCGCCGGAGGGCATATTCATAACATCGGTAAATGATGTAGGCTCTTTATCAGAAACGGAAAGCTCCTGAGTATCTATGTTAAATTCCTGAAGCTTATTGATAAGGTAT
>JAZNUA010000088.1:0-10677 GCA_045592045.1 Congzhengia sp.
TCAGGAGTTTTCTGGCAAACCATGTCTATATGACCTTGCAAAATCAATGGTTCGCTTTTTTCAAAGCCTTTAGTTCCTTCTTTGTAAATAATTACATTATTCGCCTCATCGCGTAAATAGTTAAGCTTATGCTCTATTGCAAATTTTTCACAAAATTCTGCAATTTTATCCATATTGCCTGAACCGTGCGGAATATTACATATCTGCTCAAAATAATAAAATACTTTTGTCTGTGACAGATTGTCTAATTTACCCATTTTAGCCCTCCTAATGTTTTTTTTATTATTTACAAGAATAATGTTTTTATTACCTGCATTTTATCGCGAGACTTATTATTGCTCTAAAATGGCATATTTTTTCTTGAGAAATAAGATTTTTCTCACACTTTCATCGATTCGTTCTTCTGTTATTGTGCCGCTTTTAACAGCGTTTTCTATTGCATGAACAGTCGTAGCGATATTTATGGGCATAAGTAAAATGTCAACACCTGAATCTATTGCCTTGACACACAGTTCACTCTGTTTGTATGTATTGGCAACTGCTCCCATAGCCAAGCTGTCCGTTATAATTATCCCCTCATATCCAAGCTCGTTTTTTAAATAATCCGTTACAACTTTTTTAGATATTGTTGCAGGGTTTTCTTTGTCAATATCTTCAATTACAAGGTGACCGAGCATTATTAAGTCTGCACCTGCAGCTACACCTGATTTAAAAGGCAAAATTTCGTTGTTGTTCAGGTCTTCCTTTGATTTGCCGATATATGCAAGGTCGTGATGTGTGTCTGTGTTTGTGTCGCCGTGACCGGGAAAATGCTTAAGCGTGCTTATTATTCCACCATCGTTAAATCCCTTTACCGCATTAAATACAAGCCCTGCTGCCTGTTTAAAATTATCACTATACGCACGCTCTCCTATTACTGTGTTTTCTTTATTTGACCAAACATCTGCAACTGGGGCAAAATTAAGGTTAAAACCGATTTTTTTCATTTCTGTTGCCATTGTTTTTGCATTTCTATATGCTGTTTCTCCGCCTTTATTCTTATACTTGTACATATCTTCAAAAACAGGAAAACCCACATTTTCATTAAGTCTTGAGATAGTACCGCCCTCCTGGTCTACCGCTATAAACATAGGATATTTATTGGCCTCTGATACTCCTTTGATAAAATCAGAAATTTGCTTGCGCGAGATTATGTTCTGTGAAAAAAACACAACACCGCCTACAGGATAGCTTTTAAGCTTATTTTTGATCGTAGATGTTGTTTCAGTTACCTTCTTAGTTCCCGAAAGACCCTCTGGTTTTATTATTATCATTTGGCATATTTTTTCTCTTAAAGACATATTTGCTATTATATTTTCTATATCTTTATCCTCTTTAAATGCGGTTGTACCTGCTGAAAAAAAAGAAGTGCCATTCTCAAATATCTCTTTGGGTAGTTCGTTTTCATTGCTTTTTTCTTTTGCGTTGTTTTTATCAACTGATGCTGTTTTAACAGTATTTTCTTTAATTCCATTTGTATTATCAGGATGTTTAAATAAAACCTGCAAAAAAATTACTGAAGCTGTCAAAATCAACAATATAAATATACCTGCTTTTTTCATTGAACTCACAATACCCTTTCTGAAAAGGATTTTACTCACAAACACCTCCGCTTATTACCGTACGGGTATAAACGGAGGTGCTCGATTTTAGTCTTCGTACTCTATTACATATCCCATTTTACCCTTGTATGTTTCTGCATACAAGCTGTTAATCAAATCATTTCGTTGATCGTTCCATGACCACACATTATCAATCTTCCAAAGCATCAGATAGAATTCATCCGCATTATCACCGTTAGCGTCAGTTCTCGACGGTTCAGTATTTACTCCATCTGTATACCAGTTTTCATATCCCCACTGTTCGCCCGTTACCCAGTGACCAGTTATGAAATCGTTATAACCAACAGTAGTATAACCGCCTATCCACAGTCTTTCCAAACCTGTTGCTTCTGCTTTTGCTATAATTTTCTTTTCTTCTTCTTTGCTGGTTATGGTGGCTAAATGACCGCCTTTTAATACACACTCCCTGTTTGCTTCTTCCCAAGTAATATCCTTTTGTATTACCTCGTATCTTGAAGAATGGGGTGCAACTGTTACAGGTATTACAGGTGTATATATTTCGTCACAGATACCCATGTATGATTTGCCTCTTATTTCTGCTATAATTCTACGCTCGCTGTCCTGTGGTATTGATGAATCACTCTTGTATTTAACGATATACATGTTTTTTTGTTCTCTATATATTTCGTTATAAATAGAATTCATGGATTCAACATCATCAATATGATGGTATGTACCGCCTGTACTTTCGGCAATATTTCTAAGAGTGGATGTTTCAGTATAAGGACCTACACCTATAATGTATACGGGAACACTTTTTTCATTTGCCAAGTTTATAACATCATAGGCTGTGCTGACACTCTCATTATCCATGCCGTCTGTAAATGCTATTACGCATCTTGCACCATTCTGAACACTTGCATTGTGTATAGATTTAACAATCGCATCGTAACAAGCTGTAAGACCATCTGGATACATACTGTTTACACCATTGGTAAGATAATCCCTGTTATTAGTAAATACACACATTTGCATAACATTAGAATCAAAAGCTACGATTTCTGCCTTGTCGCCTGAGGAAAACTGTAAATTACTCAAAAATGTATTTGTTGCATTTTTGATTTTTACCATATCATCATCGCTTATACTGTCACTTTTATCGATGGCTAAACTTACATTTAAGGCATACTTTCCATCAAGTTTTTCGGCATATATAACATCTCTTTCCAAAAAGTCATCAACATCAAGGTATTCTTTAATTCTGAAGCATTTCTTGTCAAGATTTTCTATTGTATCTCCATTTTCGTCTTCTACTTTGAAGTAAAGTGATATTTCAGGGTATGTTTCAACATTTGATGTTATAAGCTCAATAAATGCATCTTTAACATCCTGTGTAGTATAGGCAAATAATAATTTGAAGTTAAACTCTTTATAGCGGACAAATTTCAAATAACCGTCAACATCTACTCCACCTGTTGTAGTATTTTCTGCAAAAGTTATCTTATATGAACCGTTATCGTTAGAAAAATCGACTATACTGAAAGGATTTTCACTATCATCTTTATACTCAACAGCAAAATCTTCCTTTTCATATTGGATACCATTTTCACATTGAATCTCAACTGTAACATTGGGATAATCTGACATATCAACATTTACGAGCTGAGGATTTGCATCTATAATTTCTTCAATTTCGTCGTATAACATACCGTATTCAGAGTCTTTTTCCAGTTTAATTTTTTCGAACAATTTTTTTGCACTCTCTAAATCACCATCGTTGATTTCCTTGATAACATCTTCGATGGCAACCTGTACTTCTTCATCGGTCATTTTGCTAAAAGAACCTACAATGAGCATTGTCACAAGTGCAACTACAACCAACGCAACTGCAACAATAGATGAAATAAGCGCTATTTTGACGCCTTTTTTCTTCTGTTTAGGTGCAACAGCATCCTCTACCGCTGTCTCATCTGTAGA
The DNA here is from genome assembly GCA_045592045.1 of Congzhengia sp. Classification (GTDB taxonomy): domain Bacteria; phylum Bacillota; class Clostridia; order UBA1381; family UBA9506; genus Congzhengia. Next base: position 3,579 of record JAZNUA010000088.1, read on the forward strand.
ATTTACATCCGCACAATCTTCATTTGATGTTTCTTCTTCCGACATAGGATCTATTGTTTCAGCACCGCAATACTTGCAAAATCTGCTTGAATCTCCTATCTCATTACCGCAATTTTGACAAAACATTAAAATACCCTCTTCCATTATTTTGTAAGTATATTCATTATATCATGTTCCTGTCGCTTTTTCAACTATTTAGTAAAAAATGAAGAATAAAAACAGAACAACTTAGATTGTCATCTAAATTGTTCTGTTTCTTTGGTGCACCTGAGGAGATTTGAACTCCTAAGCCGTTGCCGGCACACGGACCTGAACCGTGCGCGTCTGCCAATTCCGCCACAGGTGCAAACATTATCAATATACACTAACACAATAATACAAAAATACGAGTTACATCTCAGTGATATAACTCGCAAATTGGTCTGAGTGAGAGGACTTGAACCTCCGGCCTCTTGAACCCCATTCAAGCACGCTACCAACTGCGCCACACCCAGTTAACGAGAAAAATTATATCAGCTTTTCTTTTAATTGTCAACACTTTTTTGGAAAAAATATATTATTTTTTTGCTTCACTTTTGTTGACTTGCATGTACTACTATGATATATTTATTATATATTATTTATTGCATTATTTAAAGGAAAAGCCATATGAAAAAAAAGATTATTTTATTAACACTAGCATTTTTTACATTAGCAACTAATTTAACTGCTGTTTTTGCAGAGGAAACAGTTAGAACCGAAGAATCTACTGCCGTCCAAGAAGATATTTTGTCTACAGAACAAAATGTTTCAGGCACAACCGAAAACGAAGATGCTCCGTCCTCTAATGGTGAGCTGTCTGTCGTTGATTTTAAGCTTTTTGTTAATGTCAAAAGTGCAAGCAAAAATTTCTCTGCTACTACTTTAAGATTTAATCTTTTTAACGAGGCAGGCGAATGGCTTTCTAATCAGGCTGTTGAAGTTTGCGAAACAGGTTTGATTGAAATTGTTTTCCCTATCGGTAAATATAAAGTAGGCTCAAAATTCAGTTTGGTTGCTACAACAGGATTAGATGAATACGATTATTACGGAAAGATATTTCACGCTAACGAAGAATGTGTAATCACTACATACGCTTATCGTAATGAAAACAACGAATTGATTATTTGTAACGAAGGATATATTGTAACAACCCCTATCACTGCTTCCGATATCTTTTTGAAAGAAAAGCATGTCAATGACAAAAAAATATGGAGTAACACCCCTTACTTAGTATGGGTATCAAAAGCGAATTATACTGTAAATGTTTTCTTAAAAGACAACGGAAGATGGAGCCTGATTAAAGAATTTCCATGTTCAATCGGAGCACCGCATACCCCGACTGTTACAGGTCAGTTTGTATACCATCAATACCAAACCAAATGGCAATACAACGATTATTATGTCGGCCCTATAATGAGATTTTATGGCGGTTATGCTCTTCATAGCACATTGGTTAATGATGATGGCTCAGCAAGAGACAGCAGAGTCGGCAAAATGATATCACATGGTTGTGTGAGAATGAGACCTGATGATATTACTTGGCTCGCTAATATGGCACCAATAGGAACAAAAATTTACATTACGAATGAATAATTACAAAAAAACACCCCCATCTATTGGGGGTGTTTCTATATATAGTGATGCATTCTACATGCTTCATTATTATAACTTTTCAGAATTATATACAAATATAATCTATTTTTTCTATTTTTTTTGTGCAGTTTTTCTTACAGCCATTATTAAATACTTTTTGTTTTTCTTTGTTTAGAATTTTTTTCTTGTTTTTCCTTTATTTTTTCTTTGTTTTCTATTGACAAATCCGTATAAATAGTTTATCATATATATTGTATAGATATGGAAGTAGAATTTATGGAGGCTTGGAATGAAAAAAACAAAAATTCGTATGATTTTTTGTGATTTAGATGGAACACTTCTCACCAACGGAGATGACACGATTTCTAACGATGTTTTCCAAGCAATAGACCTTGCAGTTTCTTCCAATGTAAATATATGTATAGCAAGCGGAAGAAGTTATCCAAGTCTAAAGTCGATTTTTTATCCCGCAAAGGATAAGATGACCTTCATATGCAATGATGGTGCCTTGATTGTTAAAAATGATTGTGTTATGCACTCTTCTCCGCTTAACAAAAATCAAGTAACCTGTATGTCAAAAACCTACTTTAACGATTACGAAGCTCTCGTTATCTATGCAAAAGATTACACATATTATATATCCGATAAAGTTGCGTTTGATTTTGCAAAAAAAATTACTCCGTATGATGTTAGTTCAATTCCGGGCGATGTTTTTAAAGTGGCATTTTATAATTTGTCTCAAAAAGCAAAAATCACACTCAATAACTTAGGTATTAAGTCCGGCATTTTGAATAAGGTTTACGAAGATGCCCTCTGGACTGAATATATAAACGCACAAACAGACAAAGGTACAGCAGCTCAAATAGTACAAAAACATTTTTCTGTTTTACCTAATGAAACTGCTGCTTTTGGAGATAATTTCAACGATTTTGGTATGTTGCGACGCGCACAATATAGTTTCGCACCAAAAAATGCAAAGCCTGAAATTATCAGAATGTGTAAATACACAACCAACAATGTAGTAAATGAAATCTCAAATATAATTAAGAAAGGTGAAAATTATGAGCGATTACAAAATTTATGATGCACCTAAAACCGAGCGTGTAGCTCGAATAATCGATAGAATGTTGGATGCTAAGCCTCAGATAGAAAGCGAACGAGCTGTTTTACTTACTGAGTCTTACAAGGCTACAGAGTCTCTTCCTATTATAAAGAGGCGTTCTGCTGCTTTCAGCCACATTCTTAAAAACATATCTGTTACAATTCATCCCGATGAACTTATAGTAGGTACACCGACTGTTCATTCTAGAAGTTGCCAGACTTTCCCAGAAAATTCATATGATTGGTTAGAGGCTGAATTTGATACAATCGAAAACAGAAACGCAGACCCTTTCTTTATTTCCGAAGAAGCAAAGAAAGACTTGCGCGAAGCTCATAAATATTGGAAAGGTAAAACCATATCAGAGCTTGCCCTTTCCTTAATGGACGAAAATACAAGACTTGCCATCGACCATAACATTTTTACAACAGGTAACTATCTGTATGGCGGTGTTGGTCATATTACAGTTGACTATGGTAAAGTTTTAAAAATTGGTTATCGCGGCATTTTAAATGAAGCAAAAGAAGAGCTTGCAAAGCATACAGTTACAGAAGCAGATTACAATGAGCGCTCTGCGTTTTTAGAAGCTGTAATCGAATCGTGTGAAGCTGCTATATATTACGCTAAAAGATATGCTCTTTTAGCTGCTGAAGAAGCAAAAAAATGCACAGACGCAACAAGAAAAGAAGAGCTTTTAAAGATTGCTCAGAACTGTAACAATGTTCCAGAAAATGGTGCTAACAGCTTTTATGAAGCTTGTCAGTCATTTTGGTTTGTTCAGATGCTTATTCAGTTAGAAGGCAGCGGACATTCGATTTCTCCCGGTCGTTTTGACAGATATATGTATCCTTATTATAAGAAGGATTTAGATGCAGGTAAAATCACACCTGAATTTGCTCAGGAACTTATTGACTGTATCTGGATTAAATTAAATGACACAAGCAAGGTTCGTGACGCAGGTACTGCTGAAGGCTTTGCAGGTTATGGTTTGTTCCAGAACTTAATCGTAGGTGGACAGTCTGCACCAGGCATTGACTCAACTAATGATTTGTCATTTATGTGCATCAATGCTTCAATGCACACAATGCTTCCTCAGCCGTCTTTGTCAATAAGAATCTGGAACGGCACTCCTCACGATTTGATGATGAAAGCTGCTGAACTTACAAGAACAGGTATTGGTCTTCCTGCTTACTATAATGACGAAGTTATCGTTCCTGCACTTGTTAACCGCGGTTTAACCTTAACAGATGCTTTGGATTACAATATTATCGGTTGTGTTGAACCTCAAAAAAGCGGTAAAACAGACGGCTGGCACGATTCAGCATTCTTTAATATGTGTCGTCCTATGGAAATGGTTTTCTCACAGGGTGTAGATAAGGGTGTTGCTATCGGCCCCAAAACAAAAAGCGTTGCCGATATGAAAACATTCGACGAATTTTATGACGCATATAAAGAACAGTCAGAATACTTTATCGGTTTAATGGTAAATGCTGACAACGCTATTGACATCGCTCATTCTAAAAAAGGTACACTTCCTTTCTTGTCTTCAATGGTGGAAGATTGTATCGGTCGCGGCAAGTCAGTTCAAGAAGGCGGTGCTGTATACAACTTCACAGGTCCTCAGGGCTTCGGTGTAGCTAATATGGCAGATGCTCTCTATGCTGTTAAGAAATTAGTATTTGAAGATAAAAAATTCACACTCGCCGAACTTAAGGATGCTCTTACCTACAATTTCGGTGAGGCTTACACAGATAAGCATATTAAGAATTTATCTGTCGAAGTTGCAACAGAACTTGCAAAATCAGGCAAAACCATCAATGATGAAGCTATTGCTTCTATAGTTCAAGCAATCAAAACAGTTTGCACAAACCATCCTTCTGCTGCTCGATTCAAAGAAATCCGTTCTTTAATCGACGAAGCACCTAAGTTTGGTAATGATGTACCTGAGGTTGACAGTTTTGCCCGCGATGTAGCGTACACCTATACAAAGCCTGTTGAAAAATACAAAAACCCCAGAGGCGGTGTGTATCAGGCAGGATTATACCCTGTTTCAGCTAATGTTCCATTAGGTGAACAGACAGGTGCTACCCCTGACGGCAGACTTGCATTTACACCTGTTGCAGACGGTGTTTCACCTTCTGCGGGTAAAGATGTAAATGGTCCTACAGCATCCTGTAACTCTGTATCAACACTTGACCACCACATTGCGTCAAACGGTACATTATTTAATATGAAATTCCATCCTTCTGCTTTGAAGGGAACATCTGGACTTGAAGCGTTCTGCGCTTTAGTTCGGGGTTATTTCGACAGAAAAGGAAGCCACATACAGTTTAATGTAGTTGACAGAGATACACTTTTAGATGCTCAGAAGAATCCTGAAAAGTACAGAGGTTTGGTTGTTCGCGTTGCTGGTTACAGTGCATTGTTTACAACACTTTCAAAATCTTTGCAGGATGATATTATTAACAGAACAGAACAAGGAATGTGATACGATGAGTATATACGATATCAAAGGCAGAATTTTTGATATCCAACGCTTTTCCGTTCATGATGGTCCGGGTATAAGGACAATAATCTTTCTAAAAGGATGTTTCTTGCGTTGTAAATGGTGTTGTAATCCTGAATCTCAGCGATTTGACATTGAAGAAATGGAATTTGGTGGCAAAAAGAAAACCATGGGGCGTGATGTTACTGTTTCAGAAATTATGGAAACAATAAAACGCGATATGCAGTATTACAGACGCTCAGGCGGTGGTGTTACACTGTCAGGCGGCGAATCTTTAGGGCAACCTGAGTTTGCCACAGCACTCCTTCAGGCTTGCAAAGAGAACGGAATAAATACTGCGATGGAATCTACAGGATTTGCTGAATTTTCAACAATCGAAAAATATCTTCCATACTTAGATTATTTCTTGATGGATATTAAGCACACAGATTCTGCAAAACATGAAAAATTCACAGGAAGACCAAACGAATTGATTTTGGAAAATGCGAAGAAAATCGCAGAAAAAGCAAATAATCTCACAATTCGCGTTCCGGTCATCCCAACCTTTAATGATACAGAGGAAGAAATTCTTTCTATTGCAAGATTTGCCGAAAGTCTTCCTAATGTAAAAGAAATACATCTACTACCCTACCATAAATTTGGTATGGATAAGTATAAAGGTTTAGGAAGAGATTACGAGCTCAAGGATTTAGTTCCACCCTCTTCCGAAAAAATGCAAAAATTATTACAGACAGCTCAAAAAACACGACTACACTGTCAGATTGGAGGTTAGGATTTATGTCAAACGATGAAATTTTGGGAATGCATGACAAAATGAGAATAGTTCAGGAGTTAGTTCCGGGTAAACAAATTACTATTGCTCATATTATTGCAAATCCTGAAAAAATACTTTACAAAAAGTTAGGCTTAGACCCTAACATCGACTATGCAAAATCTGCAATAGGCGTAGTTACAATATCTCCTGCCGAAACTGCTATAATCATTGCTGATATCGCCACAAAAGCATCAGGTGCTGAAATTGGCTTTGTAGACAGATTCAGCGGAACACTTATCATTACAGGCACTGTTTCAGAGGTAGAAGCATCTTTGAGAGCTTTATGCGATTATGCTAAAGAAACACTAGGCTTCACCGTTTGCAACATAAGTAAAACCTGATGAAAAAAATCAAAAGAATAATGTTGGTTGGGCGAAGTGAGGCGGGAAAAACCACACTAACCCAGGCTTTAATGGGCAGAGATATTAAATATGAAAAAACTCAGTATATCAGCTACGATGATTTGATTATTGACACTCCCGGTGAATATATGCAAACCAAAGAGCTGGGCAGCGGTCTTGCAGTCTATTCTTACGAGTCTGACATAATTGGATTGCTTATAAGTGCTACTGAACCGTTTTCTTTGTATCCTCCTAACATTACCGGTCAGGTAAACAGAGAAGTTATCGGCATAGTAACAAAAATTGATAGGCCCGATGCAAATGTTGAGCAAGCAGTAAATTGGCTAAAGCTTTGCGGATGCAAAAAAATCTTTAAAGTAAGCTCATATACCAGCGAAGGCATTCCCGAACTTTTGGAATACTTGTCAAAAAAACAGAAAAAACAACAAAAAACAACATAATACCACTTGACATACTGTGCTTTGTATGCTATTATGTTAATTGGTAGTATATGTGGTATATTATTTAAAAAAATAAAATAAATTCAAACTGAAAAGGAGAATGAACATGGTATCCGAATACGAAATCAAAAAACAGATTTGCGACATCGGTAAAAGAATCTACGACAGAGGCATGGTGGCTGCTAACGACGGCAACATTTCAGTAAAGCTTTCTGACAATGAATTCTTATGCACACCTACAGGTGTAAGTAAGGGATTTATGAC
>JAZNUA010000089.1:0-3294 GCA_045592045.1 Congzhengia sp.
CTGCTCATCGGTAATTATCAAACCTAAATTTCCCAATTCTGTTTTTTCGCTGATAAGTGCGTGAGTACCAACTATAATCTTTGATTTTCCTGAAATAATTTCGTCTGTCGCTATCCTTCTTTCTTTTTGTGACATTGAACCTGTTATAAGGGCAACGCCTATTCCAAATGGTTCAAAATAGCTTTTTAAAGTTTCGTAATGCTGATTCGCAAGAATTTCAGTTGGAGCCATCATAGCTGCAGTATAACCGGAATTTGCGAAAACAAACATAGCAGCTGCAGCAACCATTGTTTTACCGCAACCTACATCTCCTTGTACAAGCCTGCTCATAGGTGTTGTTTTTTTAATGTCTGCACAGATTTCGTCTATGACTCTTTTTTGTGCGTTCGTTAAAGGATAGGGTAGTGATGATATAAATGTTTTTACAACTTCTGTATTCTTTATGGGAATGGATATAGAGCTTGTCCTGTCTTCTCTTAAAAATCTTAATGCAGTCTGAAATAAGAAAAGTTCTTCAAAAGCAAGGCGCCTTTTGGCTATTGATAAAGTTTCAGCATCTTTTGGAAAATGAATATTTTTAATAGCATAAGGCAGTGAGCAAAGATTGTATCTTTTTCGAATTTCATCGGGCAAGGTCTCTATAATTTCTCCTGAACGCAACGCGCCTGCAACGGCAGAGGCGATATTTTTTTGAGTCAATCCCGCTGATAAACTATAAATCGGAAAAATTCTTCCTGTTAAAATCTTTTGGTCAGTTTTTTCAAAGAGTGGAGAATGCATTTGCATCCTGTTGGAATATGTTGCCTTGCCAAAAAAAACATATTCCTCTTTTAAATCAAACATTTTTTTTATGTAATGATTATTAAACCATACAATTTCTAAAAAACCTGTTCCGTCTGATATTTTTACGGAACAGATATACATATTCTTTCTGATAAAATTTTCTTTTAAGGGAGAAACTGCGCGACCGCGAACGCAAACCGTGTCTCCGTCTTTGAGTTCGGCAATTTTTTTCATAGTCGTACGATCTTCGTATGTACGGGGATAAAACCGCAAAAGGTCATCAAGTGTATAAACACCAAGCGTGCGGAAAGATTCCGCACGCTTTTGTCCTATGCCGTTTAATATTGTAATATTTTGATTTAAAATGCTATCAGACATAAAATCACACCTTATTCAACAGAGTAAATAAAGTCATACAAAGGTTGACCGCCCATATATACTAATACATCTAAATCAGGATACAATTCTTCCAATTCAGAAGAAATATCATCCAATTTATCCTCAGTAACATTACCGCCCAGGTAGACACTTATAATAGCGCTGTCGTCGTCTACAGTTTTATTCAAAAGCTCTTTTAAAACAACAAATGAATCTTCGCCTACAACAGAGATTTTGCCTTCGGAAAGTCCCATAATTGTATTTTCAGGATAATCTTTACCTTCAAAAGCAAAAGTCCTTACAGCGTATGTTACTGAACCTGTTTTTATATTATCGATTGCTTCGTTCATAGCAACAATATTATCTTCTAGTGAAATGTCAGGCTCAAAAGCCAAACGGGCAGCAATACCTGCAGGTATTGAACGGGTTTCCAAAACAACGATATTTATATCAGTCAAATCAACTACCTGTTTTGCAGCCATAATAATATTTTTATTATTGGGCAATATAAATACCGTTTTGGCATTTATGGCTTTAACAGCAGATAAAATATCATCGGTTGACGGATTCATTGTCTGACCGCCGCAAATTACACGGTCAACGCCCATATCAATAAAAATACTCTCAAGGCCGTCGCCTGCAGCAACTGCAGCAAACCCGTACTCCTTAGCGGGTTCATCGCTTGTCGCAGCCTCAGCCGCACCTTCGTCATGCTGATATTTCATATTGTCGATTTTTATATTTATAAGTTCGCCAATTTTTAAAGCTTCTTCAATAACAAAACCGGGATTGTTGGTATGAATATGAACTTTAACAACATCGTCATCGTCGATTACTACCATGCAATCGCCTTTTTTCTCAATTCTATCGCGGAAAAGTGAAACAGAAGAAGAAGCTGAACTCTTATTGATTAAAAATTCAGTACAATACAAGAACTTAATATCTGCATCAGATACTTTTTTCTCAATTGCAGTATTAACACTTGTCTGACTTTCATTTAGTTCGATAATTTTACCTGTTTCTAAGTACTCTAAAGCGCCCTCTAAAATATATACAAGTCCTTGACCGCCGGAGTCAACAACGCCTGCAGCTTTAAGCTGGGGAAGTAGCTCGGGAGTGCGGGCAAGACTTTCCTGGGCTGCGATGGTTGCAACCTTTACTATTTCAACAATATCTTCTGTGTCATCTGAAATAGCTATTGCTGCATCTGCTGCATCTCTTGCAACAGAAAGGATTGTACCCTCCATAGGCTTCATAACAGCCTTATAAGCAGATTCCACGCCGCCACGGAAACTCTCTGCAATTTCCTTTGCATTTGCGGTTTCCAATCCTGATAAACGACGATTCATACCACGAAAAATCTGAGACAATATAACACCTGAGTTACCCCTTGCTCCGCGAAGTGAAGCAGAAGCAATAGCAGACATTATTTTATCTATTGTTGTATAGTTATTTGATAAAACATCTTTAGCAGCGGCAGAAATAGTCATTGACATATTAGAGCCTGTATCGCCGTCAGGAACGGGAAAGACATTTAAATCGTTCAAAATAATTTTATTGTTACAAAGTTTATTGGCGCCTGAAATGAAAGCGCTGAGTAATCCTTTGTAATCAGCAGTATATAACAAATCTTTGCACCTCCGAAATTAACTGACTCTAATGCCGTCTACATTAACATTTACATTACCAACCTTAAATCCGGTAGCATCTTCAACTGCATACCTTACCTGTTCCACTATACTTTCACAGGTGGCGTTGATGTTTACGCCGTATTCGACAATAATGTGTAAATCCACGATGATTTTTTCGTCAACAGTGGAAACTTTTATACCTTTAGTGATAGAATCCCATTTTAATAAAGATGCGATACTATCGGCAGTATTTTTATAAGACATACCTACAACACCGTAGCAGTTTGAAGCAGCTATACCTGCAATTCTGGCAATTACATTGTCAGATAAAACGATAGCACCATTTTTATTTTCGGTTTTAATAGCCATAAAAACACCTAAACCTTTCTGCTTGCAATATTAAATTACTGTTATGTGCAAGCTCATAGCAATAAATTATATATACACAAAAATATACACATACATTATAACACATAATTTTGTAAAATGGAAGTATTATTTA
>JAZNUA010000090.1:0-2854 GCA_045592045.1 Congzhengia sp.
CCCCGCAGTTCAGGAAGCAGTTAAGAAATTTACAGGCAAAGAACCTCACAAAGGCATTAACCCCGATGAATGTGTAGCATCAGGCGCTGCTATTCAGGGTGGTGTACTATCAGGCGATGTAAGCGGCATTGTTTTACTTGATGTAACTCCTTTGTCACTTGGTCTTGAAACTTTAGGCGGTGTATTTACAAAGCTCATTGACAGAAACACAACGATTCCTGCTAAAAAATCTCAAATTTTCTCAACTGCTGCAGATGGACAGACGAGTGTAGAAGTTCATGTCCTGCAGGGCGAAAGAGAATTTGCTGCAGACAATAAAACATTAGGTCGTTTCCATTTGGATGGTATTCCGTCAGCACCCAGAGGTGTTCCTCAAATCGAAGTAACATTTGATATTGATGCTAATGGTATCGTTCATGTTTCTGCTAAAGATATGGAACTGGCCATGAGCAAAACATCACAATTACAGCAAATACAAATCTTTCTGATGAAGAAATTGATAAAGCGGTAAAAGAGGCTGAACAGTTTGCAACCGAAGATAAAAAGAGAAAAGAAGCAGTTGATGTAAGAAATAATGCTGACTCGTTAGTATATCAAAGCGAAAAATCAATCGCAGAACTTGGCGATAAGATAGATGCAGCTGATAAAACCGCATTAGAGGGCTTAATTAACGATTTAAAAGAAAAACTTAAAGGCGAGGATATTGACGCCATCAAGGCAGCTTCAGAAGATTTGTCAAAGAAATTCTATGAAATAAGCTCTAAAATTTATCAGGCGGCACAAGCACAAAATCCACAGGGTGCAGACGCTCAACAGGCTGCACAGGAAAATTCTGCAGATAATGTGGTAGATTCTGATTTTGAAGAAGTAGAATAAAAATAGCAACATTGTAAAACCCATAGCATTTGCTATGGGTTTGCGATGGTTTATAAAGGGTGAGCAAAATGGCAGATAAGCGAGATTTTTATGAGGTATTAGGTGTTTCTAAAAACGCTTCAGACGACGAAATAAAAAAAGCATATAGAAAACTCGCAAAAAAATATCATCCGGATTTGAATCCTGATGATAAGACAGCAGAGCAAAAATTTAAAGAAGTTAGTGAAGCATACGAAATATTATCGGATAAGGAAAAACGCTCAAGATATGACCAATTCGGTCATGCAGGTGTGGATCCGAATTTTGGTGCCGGCGGAGGTTATAGTGGTGGCTTTGGCGGCTTTGATATGGGAGATATTTTTGGAGATATATTCGGTGGTTTTGGTGGCTTTGGTGGCAGCAGAAGTGCTCGTCGTGGTCCACAGAGAGGCTCAAATGTTTCAACAGAGGTAACTATTTCTTTTGAAGAAGCTGCTTTTGGTTGCGAGAAAGAAGTAAATTTATACAGAATAGAGCAGTGCCCTGATTGTAATGGTACCGGAGCAAAGCCGGGTACCGATATAACGACTTGTTCCGTGTGTGGTGGTAGAGGACAAGTGACCACAACACAAAGAACGATTTTGGGCAATATGCAATCAGTAACGACTTGTTCTGCATGTGGCGGTAAAGGTAAAATAGCAAAAGAACCTTGTTCTAAATGTGCGGGAAAGGGTAAAATTAAAAAAGGAAGAAAGATTAAGGTAAAAATACCTGCCGGTATTGATGACGGTCAGACAATATCATTAAGCGGTCAGGGAAATGTTGGAGAAAAAGGTGCTCCTAACGGTGATTTATATGTCTCTGTTAATGTAAGACCAAGCCAATACTTCGAAAGAAACGGCTTTGATGTTTCTTATAAAATGGATATAAGTTTTGCAGAGGCAGCGCTGGGCACAACCTTAGAAGTTCCAACTTTAGACGGTAAAATTAAATATGATATTCCAGAAGGAACACAACCTGGTACTGTTTTCAGATTTAAGGGAAAGGGTATACCATACCTTAAAAGAAACGGCAGAGGTGACCAGTATGTTATGGTAAATATTACTGTTCCTAAGCATTTAAATAATAAACAAAAGGAATTATTAAGAGAATTTGCGGGAATGAATAGTAAGGGAAAGTCAAAGGGTATTTTCGATAAAAAGAATTAGTAAACGGAGAATATAAATATGTCAAACTTACTTAAAGAAAACAAAAACGGCTGGGAAACTGTCACAGAAAATCAAAAAAAAGATATATTCAGTTTCTGCGAAGGTTATAAAGAATTTATCAATAGTGCAAAGACCGAACGATTAGCAGCAGAAAAAGCAGTAGAAATTGCCGAAAAATACGGATTTGTAGATGTAAATACAAAAGATAATCTTGTTGCAGGTGACAAGGTTTATTTTGCTAATCGTGGAAAATCTGTTATTCTTGCCGTAGTAGGTAAAGAAGATATCACACAGGGTATAAACTTTATTGCTGCACATTTAGATGCACCGCGTATAGATATAAAGCCCAATCCATTATACGAATCAAGCGATTTGGCTCTTTTAAAAACCCACTATTACGGCGGCTTGAGAAAGTACCAATGGGTAACCTTGCCACTTTCGCTGATTGGTGTTATTTACAAAAAAGATGGCACTTGTGTAGATATAAATATTGGTGAAGATGATAACGATCCAATATTTTATATAAGCGATTTGGCTCCCCATCTTGCAAAAGACCAGGCACAGAAAAAAATGAGCGAATGTATTATAGGAGAAAATCTAAATATCATCATCGGCAGTATGCCATCTGACTGTGAAAACGATAAATTTAAGACCTCTGTTATGAAGATTTTAAACGAAAAATATGGAATAACAGAAGATGATTTTTTAAGTGCTGAAATTGAAGCTGTTCCTAATTATAAGGCAAAGGATGTTGGATTGGACAGAAGCTTAATAGGTGCTTATGCTCATGA
>JAZNUA010000091.1:0-5915 GCA_045592045.1 Congzhengia sp.
CTGTTATCATTTTAAATGTGGTAAGTGCAATACGCTGGTATTAGAAAATGGATTACTTAACTGCCAGATACATAAATGCTCATTCTTTGAAACGAAGAAAGAGTATGAAAAAAGGCAGGATGAGGCAGGGAAGAGAATGTATGAGAGGTATGCGGAAAGATGATTGAGTTATTATATAGCAGAACATAGCAATAAGTAATTGCACGCATTTGCACATTTGGGTGTGCTAATGTGGTTTTAGTGTTCAAAATAAGAAAATAACAGGAGATATATAGGATGAACACAGTAAAAGAATGGTTATCAAGAGCGACAAACATTGATGCGGAAATATCTGCATTGGAAAGTGAATTGAAATCTATAAGTGGAAGGGTATATCTTGGCATTAAATACGGAGACAAAGTTCAAACAGGAAGAACTAATGGAACAGAAGATGCGGTAAATACATATATGAAGTATAGCGATAAGCTGTTGGAAAAACTTCAGGAGTTGTATGTAGTTAAAACAGAAATAGCGCTTGCAATATTTAAAGTGCAGGACATCAGATACAGGACGCTTCTTGAATTGCATTACCTTAAAAAGATTACCTGGGAAAAGGTAGCAGAAGAAATGCACATTGATGTAAGGCATATATACAGGCTACATGGGGAAGCATTGAAGGAAATAAAAAGAGGTACACTTGAATATGAATAAAAAATCATCAATCACTGCCTTCGAATTATGTTATAAAAAGCATTTATCAGGAAGAAAATATATTAATTTTTTGGTGCAAATGTGTTGACAAGAGAGAGAAATTGGTGTATTATGTACTTGTAACTAAAATGCAGTTGCAAGGGCGGTGAAGCATTGGGAAACAAAATAGAGAAAGCAAAAAAACGCTTAAAGTCGCTACCTACGGACTATAGATATAGTGAAGCGAAGAATTTACTAATAAGTTTAGGATATTATGAATACAATAAAGGAAAAACATCTGGCTCCAGAGTTTTGTTTATAAAAAAGGCAGATGCGCATAAAATAATGTTGCACAAGCCGCATCCAAAAGACGAGATGCCGTTATATGCAGTGAGGCAGCTTGTTGAAAATTTGGAGAATAGAGGGGAATTATAATGAACAACATAATAGAATATAAAGGATATTATGCAAAAATTGAATATAGTGCAGAGGATAAAGTTTTATATGGAAAAATAGAGGGCATTAATGATTTGGTTAGTTTTGAAAGCAACAATATAGAAGACATAGAGACCGAATTCCGTAATGCCGTGGACGATTATTTGCTTGTGTGTGAAGAATTGGGTCAGTGCCCGGATAAAGCATACAGTGGAACATTTAATGTCCGAATAGCCCCGGCTCTGCATAGAAGCATAGCTATAAAGGCATTTAAGGAAGGTATGACACTTAATGGAGCAGTTGAAAAAGCGATTAATTCGTATGTAGAAGGATATGGGGCAGCTACAACTAAAATGACTCAAATGGTTGATTGGTTCTTAAGAGCGGCACCTTCGCAATCATATGGATTCGCTCAAGCGAGTTATCAAAGTTCTTACGGAATATACAACAAGCAGAGAATGGAGGTACAATAATGATTGATTTTAATCAGTATTTTGAAGACCCGTATCAGTTTGCACTCAAAGAGGTACGATACGAATTGATAGAAAAAGAGGTTTGCGAAAATGAGATAGAAATAAAAATATTTGATGAGATTGAACTAAAGGAAGATGAGAGACTATTTGATATTACATTCTATAGAAATGTCAGATTTGAACCTGAAACACTTTTTCAATTAAAAGTGGCTTATAGCATTAAATTAAATTTTAAGGAAAATATAGATGTTTCAAAGATTGATATTGATTGGAATAAGGAATTAATGAGTAACGAAAATCTGTACATTCAAAATGTGGCAAGCCGAGCATCAAATTTAATTGCAAACATCACATCATCATATGGTCGTGAACCATTAATTACTCCCCCTGTATTAATCAATAAATAGAAATATCTAAAAATGTCAGACTGTTGGTGTAAATCAGCAGTCTGTTTTATTGTATTCTTAAAAATAAATACAAGATATTAAATGCTGTCATTGAATGTCAGTATAAAACTGTGATACAAATAAAATGTGATAAAGCATCAAGTGAAGAAAGGCGTCCGAAAGGGCGCCTTTTTTTATGCTTAAATTTTGCGGTAACTGATAGTGACTCAATGTTACTATTATGTCAAGAAACAAGAATTAAGCTGTTGTGTCGGACTTACAATAGCCGGCGGATGGGTTGGCGGAGAAGGTGCTTTATCGCTGTGCGACCATTTTATTACTTTTTTCCTTTCATTTAAAATTGCCGCTAAACCCTGCGCCGATGTGCACTGTGCGCAGGTACGGCAACATTGTCCTTTAGCCAAGTGGAAAGGCACGGGATTTTGATTCCTGTAGGCGGTGGTTCGAATCCATCAAGGACAGCCAATATGATATGTGCCCAAGCGCGCAAGGGATAGGCTGTGTTATAAGCACTCACGCTTCATGCCTAATGCAACGAACGCCTCTTAATAATGCGGACCATGCGTTGAAAAAGTGAAGCAACATTTTTTTAAAAAGAAAGGATAACAATAATGGACACAAAGAAATTTCTCGAAATCTGTCACAAACTTGTAGTAGATTATACGGTTTCGCATTGCGATAGAACGGATAGTGTTATTAACTTTGAAGTGTTTGTGGTTTGGAACTGCAAAACACTTCAGAACAACAAAGCATTGTTTTCTACTACTCTCTTAGATGGTATGTATTACGAAATAACATACAACGGGGATAAAAACGAAATCTATTTTGATGCTTGTAAGAAGTTCGAAAATAGATGTGTGGCAGTAGAATAACGGACAACCAAAGAATTAAAAAGTAAGGAGTGAGATTATGGGCAGAGGAAAGAAAACGCCTCCTGAGGTTATATATGCGGTTATGGTTTCTTGGTCCATAACTGACAACTTATCTGAAACAGCAGAAAAACTTAATATGCCTGTTACAACTGTGAAGGGCATTGTTGATAAGAACAAAGACAAAGAAGAATTCGTAAAACTACGCAACGATAAAAAGAACGAGTTCGTGGACAAGGCTTCAAAGATTATCGACAAAGCAATGAACAGACTCGAGCAAGATATAGATGATGAAGAAAAAAATATTCCTGTAAATCATCTAACAACGGTAATAGGAACATTAACAGATAAAAAACTCCTTCTTGAAGGAAAACCCACTGCAAATGTTCAGTTTGATGTGGGTGACGACAAATTGAAAAAGTTAGCGGAGTTGGCAGGCTATGTCAGAAAGTAATAACGATTTTATTATAGAGCTTTTAAGAAGCAGCTATGCTTCTTATTGCTATTTTGTACACAAGGACAAGTGGTACGACACAAGGTTTCATAAATTCCTCGCAAATAAGGTTCAAGAGTTTGTTGAAACCGTGACGGGAAATCCTTATGACATCTTAGTGTTATCTACACCGCCACAGCACGGAAAATCAACGACTGTGACGGAAACATTCCCGAGTTGGTATGAGGGTAAGTATCCACACAAAAGATGTCTTGTGACGGGATATAACGATGATTTTGCAGGTAAGTTCGGCAGACGAAACAAAGCCAAACTCGAAGAATATGGAAAACCCATATTTAACATAGCTCTTTCAAAGTCATCAGACAGAGATATAGAAATAGCAGAACACGGCGGACGCATTATCACCAGAGGTATTATGTCGGGTATCACGGGTAATGCTGCAGACCTTATTATAATTGATGACCCGATTAAGAACCGCCAGGAAGCTGACAGTGTTACATATAGAGAAAGACTGTGGGAAGAATGGCAGAACTCAATCAAAACGAGAACTCAGGCAGGAACGAAGATAATCATTATTCAAACCAGGTGGCACGAGGATGATTTAGCAGGGCGTGTGGCTCGGCTTGAAAAGAATGTGGAAGTTATAAACATTCCTGTCGAAGCTGAAGAAGGCGACATTCTCGGAAGAAATGTAGGCGACGCTCTTTGTCCTGAAATAGGAAAAGGCAATGAGTGGCTCAAAGAGTTTAAAGAAGGTTACAAAGACGGTATGCGTGCCTGGAATGCTTTGTATATGGGCAGACCGACATCGGCAGAAGGTAACATATTCAAGCGTGAATGGTGGCAGTATTACGACAATATTCCCGATAAAATGCCTTTGAAGGTTATTTCTGTGGATGCGACATTCAAAGGAAATGACACCAATGACTTTGTTGCTATTGAGGTATGGGGCAAATTAAACGGCGACTTTTATTTGATAGATATGATAAGACGGCGTATGGATTTCCCGGAGACGATGAAGGCAATAAAGGTAATGGATGAAAAATATCCTGACAGGCACAGCATCTTAATTGAGGACAAAGCTAACGGACCTGCAGTAATATCTATGCTTCGTCACGAAATACCGGGAATTGTAGCAATTACACCTGAAGGAAGTAAAGAATCAAGAGCAAATGCTGTTACCGGGATTGTGGAAAGTGGAAATGTGTACCTTCCCAGGTATTCGGATTTCACTTCGACTTTTGTAGAAGAATTTGCATCATTCCCTAATGGTGTACACGATGACCTTGTGGATAGTGCTACGCAGTTCCTAAATAAGTTCAAGTTCTTTAAGGCTGAGTACAAAGAAGATAACAGAACGCAGTTTGAGAAAGATTTAGCAAAATACAAACAGCGCGTTTTAAACGGCGGAAATAAACAAAGAAGGAGCTATTGATATGAACATAAGGAAAGTCAGAAGAAAGTGCAGCGTTCGTGGATGCAGATGCACGGAAGGTTATGCATTATCGCTGTCAAATGAATTTGGAAACAGCATAATCGTTTGTAAAAAGTGCATTTCGGAAGCGTATGAAGCTGTAAAAAACTATAAAGAAGATTCAAAACCTGCCAAAAAGGTACATCGTGAACCGCCTGCATTGTTCTTTAATGCAAAGGCAATGGGCATAAAGGGAGATGTATTACCTGAGAGTGAACCTCTTGTAATAGAGGATAAAGAAACAGCAGAAAAGCTTGTTGAAGCATTGGAAACAAGTGCAGAAACGAAAGAATCTGCAGAAGTACCTCCGACAGAAACAACCCCAAAAACATCTACTAAGAAGAAAAAAGGGGCGCAGGGTAAATGATTGCATACATCTTATGCGGAATTATTGTAGCACAAGAAATTTTACACCGTATTGAACGGCGTGACTTATATAACCGTATTATGAGTAATTCGCTTCGTGAATATAAGCAAAAGGAAACAACACCTGCTGTGCCAACTTCGGCGCACAGGCGAGTTCTTAATAAATGGCGTGATAAGGGGGTTGAGATTAAGTGAATTTGAGATTTTCACCGCCCGTTACGGGTATTGTAGCAGGAGTAAAGAGTTTGTTTGGCATAAAACCAAAAGACGACGATGATGTTGCAGGAGTTATAGATACCGACAGCGACGGAAATCAACTCTTTAAAGAAGATATTATTCGTGAGGTTTTAGAAAAGCTCGAAGAAAGAAGAATAGAGCGTAATCCTTTGGAAATTCAATGGACATTAAACGCCAACTTCTTGGTTGGGAATCAGTACTGCGATTTTAACATTCACAGAGAAGAAATCGAACAGTTAGAACCTGTATATGATTGGTTGGAGCGTGAATCATTTAACAAAATAGCTCCTTTGATTGAGACAAGAGTGGCAAACCTCAAAAAAATAAACCACATGATGAAGGTTAAACCGCGCACGAATGAACTCGAAGATTATGACAAAGCTTCTGTGTCAACAAATATTTTGCAGTATGCTCAAAAGGCTTCTGATTTTGAAACAAAGAAAAATACTGCGATTTATTGGAATGAAGTATGCGGCAACTGTTTTTGGATGTCCTGGTGGGACAAGATGAAAGGTGATAAGGTAGCCGTAG
>JAZNUA010000092.1:0-2637 GCA_045592045.1 Congzhengia sp.
GCATATTGCTTTAATGCATCGACTACGGTTTTGGCCTTGTCAGAAACGGGAAAAACTCTGTTTCCCCGTTCGATTTTCGTTGGGACTCCGTATCTGTTTAATAAATCTATCATATCGTCGTTGGAAAATGCGTAAAATGCACTGTGCATAAATTTTCCATTTACGGGGATATTAGCTATAAAATCATGAATTTGGCAGGCATTGGTAATATTGCATCTGCCTTTACCCGTTATGCTCATTTTTTTTCCAAGGCGGGAGTTTTGTTCAATAATTAAGGTATTTGCGCCCAGTGAAGCTGCAGAAGAAGCCGCAAAAATCCCCGCAGGTCCGCCGCCGATAACTGCTACTTTCATACATAACTCCTCCTTTGAAAAATTATACATTATTAGTATAACAGATAATTTGTTAAAAAACAATGAATTTCTAAAAAAGGTATTGCAAATAGTGTTTTCTTGTGCTAATATAATAACAGTTTAGCACTCGTTTGGTGTGAGTGCTAATTAAAAGCTTAAAAAATTTTTCACATAAATGGAGGTTATTTTATGAACATCAAACCCTTAGGTGACAGAGTAGTCATCAAAATGGTAGAAACAGAAGAAACAACAAAGAGCGGAATTATTTTAACTGCAGGCGCTAAAGAAAAGCCACAGGTTGCAGAAGTTGTAGCAGTAGGCCCCGGAACAAAAGATGTTACAATGGAATTAGCAGTAGGCGACAAGGTAATTATGAGTAAATATGCTGGCACAGAAATCAAATTAGACGGCAAAGAATATATCGTTTTAAGCCAGAACGATGTATTGGCAAAGATTCAGTAACGGAGGTAGTATAAAATGGCAAAGGATATTATTTACGGAGAAGAAGCAAGAAAAGCTTTAGAGCGTGGCGTAAACCACTTAGCAGATACAGTTAAGGTTACAATGGGTCCTAAGGGAAGAAATGTAGTTTTAGATAAGAAATTCGGTGCTCCCTTAATTACAAACGACGGCGTAACCATAGCAAAAGAAATCGAGTTGGAAGATGCTTTTGAAAATATGGGTGCTCAGCTTGTAAAAGAAGTTGCCACAAAGACAAACGATGTAGCAGGCGACGGTACAACAACAGCAACACTCTTAGCACAAGCCTTGATTCATGAGGGCTTAAAGAATATTGCAGCTGGTGCCAACCCCATGATTGTGAAAAAAGGTATTCAGAAAGCAGTAAACGAAGCAGTTAACTTTATTACTGCTTCAAGCCAGAAGGTAAACGGCAAAGAAGACATCGCTCGTGTTGCTGCAATTTCAGCAGCAGACGATATGGTTGGCGAGTTAATTGCTGATGCAATGGATAAAGTAACTAACGACGGAGTTATCACAGTAGAAGAATCAAAGACAGCAGAAACCTACTCAGAAGTAGTAGAGGGTATGCAGTTTGACCGTGGTTACATCTCTCCTTATATGGTAACAGATACAGACAAAATGGAAGCGGTTTTAGACGACGCTTACATTTTAATCACAGACAAGAAAATTTCTAACATTCAGGATATTCTTCCTATATTAGAGCAGATTGTAAATCAGGGCAAAAAGTTAGTAATTATAGCTGAAGATGTAGAGGGCGAAGCGTTGGCTACATTGTTGGTAAACAAACTCCGTGGTACATTTACATGTGTTGCAGTTAAGGCTCCCGGCTTTGGCGACAGAAGAAAAGAAATGTTAAAAGACATCGCAACCTTAACAGGCGGCGAAGTTATTACAGAGGAATTAGGTCTTGATTTAAAAGAAACACAGATAGCACAATTGGGTCGTGCTCGTCAGGTTAAAATCCAGAAAGAAAACACAATCATCGTTGACGGTGCAGGCGATGCAGAAGCAATCAAATCAAGAGTAGCACAGATAAAATCATTATTAGAAGAGACAACATCAGAATTTGACAGAGAGAAGCTTCAGGAGCGTTTAGCTAAGCTTGCAGGCGGTGTAGCAGTTATTAAGGTTGGTGCCGCAACAGAAACAGAAATGAAAGAAATGAAGCTTCGTATCGAAGATGCTTTGGCTGCTACAAAGGCAGCGGTCGAAGAGGGTATTGTACCCGGCGGCGGCACAACATATATCAATGCAACAAAAGCAGTGAAAGAATTATTAAACACCTTAACAGGCGATGAAAAAACAGGTGTACAGATTGTATTAAAAGCCCTTGACGAACCCGTTAAGCAAATTGCTAAAAACGCGGGGCTGGAAGGCTCTGTAATCGTTGAAAAGGTGAGAGAAGCCAGTGATGCTATCGGCTTTAACGCATTGACAGAAGAATATGTTGATATGTTAAAATCAGGTATAGTTGATCCTGCCAAGGTAACCCGTTCAGCACTTCAGAATGCAGCATCAGTTGCAGCAATGGTATTGACAACAGAAAGCCTTGTTGCAGACAAACCCGAACCTGAAGCGCCTAATCCTGCGATGGCAGGCGGAATGGGCGGAGGCATGGGCTTCTAAAAAGAATAAAGTAACTAAATTATTCTATTATATTAAAGGAGAGCAGTGGCTCTCCTTTTGCTTTTATGTTAAGTATTCTTTCTTATAAAATATGTCTTGTTGAAAATGACCAAAAACCTCGATTCTATTTTGTGCATATTTCCCTCTTTAAAAATACAAAAATGTATGATAAAAT
>JAZNUA010000093.1:0-2972 GCA_045592045.1 Congzhengia sp.
AATATTTTCAAAAGTACCGCTCATTGAGTCCTTGCCACCGATTGAGGCAATTTCGTAGTCCATTTGTGCACGAAAAGCACCGAGGAGCGCAGCCAAAGGTTTTCCCCAACGCTTGCCGTCTTTTTTTGGTTTTTCAAAGTATTCCTGGAATGTTAAATAAACATCAGTAAAGTCCGCACCTGTTGCAATCAGCTTTGAAACTGATTCCACAACTGCTAAGTATGCACTGTGGTAGGGGCTTTTTTCTGCTATAAATGGGTTGTAACCCCACGCCATCAAGGAAACTGTTTTTGTATCTTTGGATTCTGCTGAAATTTTATTTACCATTGCTTGTACAGGTGTTAGCTGATGCTTGCCTCCAAAGGGCATAAGCACAGAGCCTGCGCCGATTGTAGAGTCAAAACGCTCAGAAAGGCCGCGTTTTGAGCAAATATTTAAGTCGTCGGCTATTTTTTTGTATTCCGATACAAAATCACTAGAATAAGACTTTTTAAATTCTTGTGGAGCAGCAGGAGTAATGTCAATATGCTTTTCTGCACCGTTTGAATTTAGGAATTCTCTTGAAATATCACAGATTTTCTTGCCGTTCCAGGTCATTGTAAGGCGAGGGTCTTCTTTAACCTTGGCAACAACTGTTGCTTCCAAGTTTTCCTTTGCGGCTAAATTCATAAACTTTTCAACATCGTTGGCTTCTACAACAACTGCCATACGCTCCTGAGATTCTGAGATAGCAAGCTCAGTACCGTCTAAGCCATCGTATTTTTTGGGAACTGCATTTAAGTCTATATCAAGACCATCAGCAAGCTCGCCGATAGCAACAGAAACACC
Source organism: Congzhengia sp. (assembly GCA_045592045.1). Taxonomy (GTDB): domain Bacteria; phylum Bacillota; class Clostridia; order UBA1381; family UBA9506; genus Congzhengia. The sequence continues at coordinate 829 of JAZNUA010000093.1, forward strand.
GCCTGCACCAAAATCGTTACAGCGCTTAATCAAAAGGGAAGCATCTTTGTTTCTGAATAATCTCTGGAGCTTTCTTTCTTCAGGTGCGTTACCTTTTTGAACTTCAGCACCACAATTGTCTAATGATTCTAATGTATGTGATTTTGATGATCCTGTCGCACCACCGCAACCGTCTCTGCCTGTTCTGCCACCCAGTAAAATTACAACATCACCAGGTTCAGGAACTTCACGGCGGACATTTTCAGCAGGGGCCGCACCTATAACTGCACCGATTTCCATACGCTTTGCAACATAGCCGCCGTGGTAGATTTCATCCACTTGACCTGTAGCAAGACCAATCTGGTTACCATAAGAACTGTAACCTGCTGCCGCTGTTGTAACGAGCTTTCTCTGAGGGAGTTTTCCCTGCATTGTTTCAGAAATAGGCTTTAAGGGGTCAGCTGCGCCTGTAACACGCATAGCTGAATAAACATATGCTCTGCCTGATAGCGGATCACGGATAGCTCCGCCGATACAGGTGGCAGCACCGCCAAATGGTTCAATTTCCGTGGGGTGATTATGAGTTTCATTCTTAAATAAAAGCAACCATTTTTCCATTTTGCCTTCAATTTCAACATCAATCTTAACGGTACAAGCATTGATCTCTTCTGATTCATCAATCTTGGGGAGCTTGCCGTTAGCTTTTAAGTATCTTGTAGAAATTGTAGCCAAATCCATCAAATTGACGGGTTTTGTTCTGTTTAAGCTCCTGCGGACTGCGATATAGTCTTCATAAGCCTTCTGGAGAAGAGCATCTTCAAACTTTACACTGTCGATTGTTGTTAAGAATGTTGTGTGACGGCAATGGTCTGACCAGTATGTATCAATCATTCTGATTTCTGTAATTGTAGGGTCGCGCTGCTCGCTGACAAAGTATTCCTGACAGAATTTAATATCGTCAAAATCCATTGCAAGACCATATTCTTCAATAAAGTCTTTCAATCCGTTATCATCTAATTTTGTGAAGCCGTCCAAGGTTTTAACCCCTGTGGGAACCTCGTAGTCTGCCTTTAAGGTTTTAAAGTTGTCCAGTGTTGCTTCTCTTGCTTCAACAGGATTGATTACATATTTTTTGAAAGCGTCAATATCTCCATCTGTAAGATTACCGTCTAAAATATAAACTCGAGCTGTACGAACAGTGGGGCGCTCACCCTGAGAAATAATCTGGATACACTGAGAAGCAGAGTCGGCTCGCTGGTCAAACTGACCTGGAAGGTACTCTGTTGCAAAAACATACGAACCGGTTGTATTTTCCAAAGTTTCAGATATTATGTCTAACTGTGGCTCTGAAAAAACGGTTTTTACCGCATAGTCAAAAAGGTCTTTTTCGATATTTTCTACATCGTAGCGGTTTAAAAGTCGTACATTTTTTAAGCCTTTTATACCAAGAAGTGTTACAGCATCATTAAACAATGCGCGTGCTTCGTTAGCAAGCTCTTTTTTCTTTTCTACATATATTCTGTAAACCATAATTTTGCCTCTTTCTAATTATTTTAGTGCAGCCAGTGCGCGTTTGCCTATGTCTTTTCTATAAAAGGCATTGTCAAAGTGAACTTTGTCTACCTGTGTGTAGGCTTTATAAATAGCTGATTTTAGGTCGCCAGCTGTAGAAACCACGCCTAAAACTCTGCCACCTGAGGTTAGGAGCTTTTTATCTTTAATAACTGCACCAGCAATAAAGACATTAGCCTCTATATCGTCGTCCATTGTGATTTCAAAGCCTTTTTCGTAGCTTTCAGGATAACCCTTTGATGCCATTACTACGCAGCAGGCAGCACCCTTTGAAAATTTAATATCCAAATCGGCTAAGGTTTCGGATTCAACAGCCTTCATAATTGTTAAAAGGTCGGTTTCAAGCAAAGGCAACACAACCTGTGTTTCTGGGTCGCCAAAACGACAGTTATACTCGATCACTTTAGGACCGTTGGGGGTTAGCATAAGTCCAAAGTACAAGCAACCTTTAAACTTTCTGTTTTCAGCTTTCATAGCTTCCATCGTGGGAATAAAGATTTTTTCCATACATTCTTTTGCTATTTCGTCTGTGTAGTAGGGGTTGGGAGCTATCGTTCCCATACCGCCTGTATTTAAACCTTTATCGTTGTCCT
>JAZNUA010000094.1:0-5693 GCA_045592045.1 Congzhengia sp.
TCTCTAACATCACGCTCAATTGGTGTTGTCTGAACAATAACAACATTTCCGTCAGATTTTGTAACTCTCGGATTACTTACAGCGGGGTCTGCTGTTTTTACAACATCTTTAATTTCGTCAACATTTACTTCCTTGCCCATATCAACATACATCGTCATACCGCCGGCAAAGTCAACATCCTGAACGAAACCACCGTTTACAAGGAAAAATACAATACCTAAAAGAACAATAACAAGAGGTACAAGAAAATAGATTTTAGCATTTTCTACGATTTTAAGCATTTTCCTTTACCTCCTTTTTCTTATTTAAGCCATACCACGCAGTGTTTTTAATCTTGAGATTTACAACAAGATTTAAAAGATACTTCGTGACAAATATAGCTGTAAACATACTAACGATTGTACCAATAGCAAGTGTTACTGCAAAACCCTTAATTGTTCCCGTACCAAAAATATACAGTACAACTGCTGCTATAATGGTTGTAATATTTGAGTCAATGATTGCAATAAACGCTCTGTCAAAGCCTGATGATACAGAAGTTTTAATAGTTTTACCCAGTCTTAACTCTTCCTTGATTCTTTCAAATATGATAACATTAGCATCGACTGCCATACCAACAGAAAGAATGATACCTGCAATACCGGCTAAGCTTAAGTTAATTCTAAACAATGTCATTATATAAATAACAACAGCAATGTATGCCAAAAGCGCAATATCAGCAACAAAACCGGGAAGCCTGTATGCTGCAAGCATGAATATAAGAATGAGAACAATACCAATACCTGCTGCAATTAAGCTTGTATTTAATGCTTCTTCGCCAAGGGTAGGTCCTATTGAACTTAATTCTACATCTTTAATGGAGAATGGCAAATTACCGGAATTGATTAAAGCTGCAAGCTCTGAGGTTTCTGCTGAATCCTTGAAACCACCAGAAATCACACATTCTTTTGAGCTGATCGTTTCGTCAACCATGGGTTGAGAAATCACTTCTTCATCAAGCATAATGGAGATATAATTATTTCCGTCAGTTCTTGAAGAAGCAGCACTTGTAGCCTGCGTAAACTTGTCAACACCTGACTCTTTTAAAATTAGTTTTACATGATGAACGGCAACGCCTGTCTGATCGATTGCATCATATGCAGAAACTGCAGATTTTACATCACCTGCTTCTAAAACGATATTTCCATCGGCATCTCTGAATGTCAAAACAGCTGTTTGACCTAATGTTTCAACTGCCTGTTGAGGATCCTGAATAGCAGGAATTTCAATTCTGACCTTCTTGTCACCCTGGCGTGATGTTACCGCTTCTGTGTAGCCTAAAGCATCAAGTCTGGTTCTTAATACTTTTTCAACAGACTCCATCTGTTCTAATGTAACATTATCCGCCTGAGCCTCATAAGTTATAACTGAACCGCCTACAAGGTCGAGGCCCTGTTTTATACCCCATTCTTTATCTAATGCGTTGGGGTATGTTATTTTGTAACCGAACAGATTAAGGTTTAAACCGGCAATAACGGCGGTAACCGCTGTTGCAATTACAAGTAAGGCGATTATTAATTTCGCGATACTATTTTTCATTTGTATTCCTCCTTTGTAAAATCGCATAATAATATTATATAGTCTTATTCAATTTAAGTCAACAGAAAAATGGAAAATTTACTAAAAATCTTTATGATATTTCCATAAAAACTCAAATTTATACTTGAAATTTCACTATAGATATGTTAATATATATTTAGTTTAATATTTAAAGACTATGATGGAGCAAAGTAATCACGCAAACACCTCAAAAAGAGAGGGTTTTTCAATAGGCTGTAAAAAAACTCGGTTAAGGCGTATGATGAAATTTCACTTCGGAGTTCTGCGTTTGAAAGGTAAGTAGAGCGTGGCGACTGATGCCCGTAAGGCATAAAAGAGTGCTTTTCTTTAGAAAAGAATTTGGGTGGTACCGCGGATTTTAGTTGTCCGTCCCTTGTGGGACAGACAGCTTTTTATTTTGTTAAAAAAGTCCCATAACCTGCTAAGGAAGGCTCACACCATAGCAGAAAAATCAGGTGAGCAGAAAGGTTTTTATAATTATGAAAGAGCAATTGTTGGCAATTAAAAAGTCGGCAGAAGAAAAATTATCATCCATATCCTCGTTGCAGGAATTAGAAGATGTAAGAATCAATGTGCTAGGTAAAAAAGGCGAGCTTACTCAGGTACTTCGCCAAATGGGTGGCTTATCAGCAGAAGAAAGGCCTGTAATTGGTGCTTTGGCTAATGAAGTAAGAGAAGCAATAGAAAAGGACTTGGCAGAAAGAAAAGCAGAACTTTTAGCTTCGGCTCGTGAAGAGAAGTTAGCTAAAGAAGTAATAGATGTTACGATGGCAGGCAAAAAGCCGGAAATAGGCGGATTGCACCCGATTACAAAGGTTTTGGATGAAGTTAAAAACATCTTTTTAGGTATGGGTTTTTCTATTGCAGAGGGTCCCGATGTTGAGCTTGATTATTATAACTTTGAAGCTTTAAATATTCCAAAAGAACACCCTGCCCGCGATACGCAGGATACATTCTATGTAAGTGATAATGTTGTACTTCGTACACAGACCTCACCGATGCAGATTCGTGTTATGGAGAAGGCTAAACCTCCTATCAGAATCATTGCTCCCGGTCGAGTATACAGAAGTGATGCGGTCGATGCAACTCATTCTCCTGTTTTTCATCAGATCGAAGGACTTGTTGTCGATAAGGGTATCACAATGGCAGACCTTAAGGGAACTTTAGAACAGTTTATTCAGTCACTTTACGGAAAGGATGCAAAAATCAGACTTCGTCCTCATCATTTTCCTTTTACAGAGCCGAGTGCAGAGGTTGATGTTTCGTGCTTCGTATGTGGCGGTAAAGGATGCAGAGTGTGTAAAGGCGAAGGATTTATTGAAATTTTAGGTGCAGGCATGGTACATCCTGATGTTCTTCGTCGTTGCAATATCGACCCTGATGAGTACAGTGGCTTTGCCTTTGGCTTGGGCTTAGAGCGTATTGTTATGAGAAGAATGAATATAGATGATATGCGTCATTTGTATGAAAATGATGTAAGATTCTTAAAGCAGTTTTAATATAGGAAAGTGAGGAAAAAGAAATGAAATTACCATTAAGTTGGCTTTCTGACTATACAGATATGACGGGTATTACACCCCAAGAATATAATCACGCATTGACAATGTCAGGCTCTAAGGTTGAAGGTATCGAAAATATAGGAGACAAAATCCAAAACATCGTAACGGGTAAGATTTTAAGTGTAGAAAAGCACCCCGATGCAGATAAACTTAAAATTTGTATGTTAGATGTAGGTACTGAAACTTTGCAGATAGTTACAGGTGCAGATAATGTAAAACCAGGACAGACTGTTCCTGTAGCTAAAGATGGAGCATTACTTCCTGATGGAACAAAAATTAAAAAAGGCAAGCTTCGCGGAGTTGAATCTAACGGTATGCTTTGCTCTTATGAAGAAATAGGTATGACACAGGAAGATTTTCCTGATGCTGAATACGGAATTTTAATATTAGAGGACGGATTGCCTTTAGGTAAAGACATTAAAGAAGTATTTGGGCTTGATAATCCTGTTGTTGAGTTTGAAATTACATCAAACCGCCCTGATTGCTTCAGTGTAATTGGTTTGGCAAGAGAGACTGCAGTTACATTTAACAGACTATTTTCTGTTCACGATCCTGTTGTTAAAGGTTCAGGTGATGATATCAATAACTACATAAAAATCAATGTAGAAGAACCGAAGCTCTGCAAGCGTTATACAGCTAAAATGATTAAAAATGTAAAAATAGGTCCTTCACCTGCGTGGATGGTAAAGCGTTTACAATCTTGTGGCATTCGTTCAATTAACAATATTGTTGACATAACTAACTACATTCTTTTAGAGTACGGTCAGCCTATGCACGCTTTCGATATGTCATATTTAGAGGGTGGAGAAATAAATGTTCGTTTAGCTCACGATGGTGAGAAAATGACAACATTAGATGAAACGGAGCACACATTAGACAGCTCAATGCTTATGATTTGTGACGGCAAAAAACCTGTTGCAGTTGCAGGTGTAATGGGTGGTCTGAATTCTGAAGTAAGAGAAGATACAAAGACAGTTTTATTTGAATCAGCGACCTTTTTAGGCTCATCTGTTCGTATTACAGCTAAAAAATTAGGTCTAAGAACAGAAAGCTCGTCGAGATATGAAAAAGGTCTTGATACCGAAAACACACTACCTGCAGTTATGCGAGCTTGTGAGCTTGTAGAGGAACTTGGTTGCGGAGAAGTAGTTGATGGTATTATTGATGTTTATGGCACAAAGCCTGAAACTGTTACGATTAAATTTGAGCCAGAAAGGATCAACAAGTTTATCGGCTTTACTGTCCCTGATGATGTAATGGTTAAAACCTTAACAGACTTGGGATTTAAAATTGATGGTGATATCATAACAGTACCTACATTCCGTCCTGATGTATTGTGTTTTAATGATATTGCGGAAGAAATTGCCCGTATATATGGATATGATAAAATTCCCTCAACACTTATGGATGGAGATACGACAGTCGGCATTAAAACTTATGGTCAGCAGATTGAGGACAGAGTCAAGAATACACTTGTTGGCGCAGGGCTTTACGAAACATTGGTATTCAGCTTTACAAACCCCAATATTTTTGACAAACTCAATATGCCTGTTGAAAGCAATATGCGTGATGCTGTTGTGATTACAAACCCATTAGGTGTAGAAAATTCTATTATGAGAACAACTGCAATTGCATCTATGATGGAGGTTGTGGCTCGTAATGAAAATTTTAAAGCTGAAAATGTAAGACTTTTTGAGCTTGGTAAAATATATATTCCCAAAGACGGCGAAGATTTGCCCGAAGAAAGAAGAAAAGTTACAATAGGTATGTATGGTAATTGTGATTTTTATGACTTAAAGGGTGTTGTGGAGATTATGCTTGATGATTTAGGCATCTATAAACGCTCCTTTGAACCTGAAAAATCAAATACGACTTTCCATCCCGGAAGATGTGCAAATTTAACAGCTGGTGGTAAAATTATCGGTGTAATCGGTCAGATTCATCCTGTTGTTGCAGAAAACTATGGTGTTTCGAACGAGGTATATGTAGCAGAGATTGATTTTGAAGATATGCTACAATTAGCTAAAACCGAAAAAACATATAAAAAGCTTCCAAAATTCCCTGCAACACAGCGTGACTTTGCATTTTTGGCAGATGATACAGTTTTGGCAGCCCAAATTGAAGCTATAATTAAGAAAAAATCAGGAAATATCTTTGAAAGCTTGACATTGTTTGATGTTTACAAGGGTAATCAGATTCCAGAAAACAAAAAATCAATGGCATATTCCATTGTTTTTCGTGATGAAAATAAAACGCTTACAGACGATGATATCAACCCTGTTGTTGAAAGTATATTGAAAGAGCTTTCTGCCAAGTTAGATATAGTATTGCGATAATTTTGAGCATGTGCGCCCACTTATAAAAGTGTGGCGCTCAGTGCTGTTTTTGCCCATCGATATTTGAATATTGTAAGAAAGATGAAAATATTATAATCTAAAGACGAACTATATGTTTTATCCGGGCTTGATACGAGTGTTAACAGATTATTTAAAAAAGCAGGACGAAGAAAATATCCTTTAACCTGCTTTTTCGATG
>JAZNUA010000095.1:0-10733 GCA_045592045.1 Congzhengia sp.
CTTGTGGATACGAACAACCAATTGGTCGTGTGGTATGTTGGAAATGTGGTTCTAGATTTAGTCAAGAAGATAAGCAAAGTTAATAATTCATTTTACTTGTGTCAAGTCCAGACAATTTAAAAGCTTAGTTTGTCATTTTGATATTTACATATATCATCGGGAGCGATCAGAAAGGTGTTCTTTTTGTGAAACTCTCGCAGTAAAAAACGCCTTTCATTTTGAAAGGTGTTTTTTGATAAAGCGCATAGATACTATTTCAGGATTTTATTATTTTATACTTGCCTAAAGATTACATATTGTGTTATAGTTATAGTATATGTTATTTTATAAGGAAGTAATAAATATGAATAAAAAAATTACAAAATCGGTCAGAATAGGAAACATTGGAATTGGTGGAGATAATCCTGTCACAATTCAATCAATGTTAAATACAAAAAACGGCGATGTAGAATCTGCAATTAGACAAACTATGGAATTAAAAAATGCAGGCTGTGACATAGTGAGGTTGGCAGTCACTGATGAAGATAGCATAAAAGTCGTAAAAGCGTTAAAGCGAGAAACAGATATTCCTCTTGTGGCTGATATACAATTTGATTATAAAATGGCTTTGTTATCCATTGAAAACGGAATTGACAAGGTAAGGCTTAATCCGGGAAACATAGGCAATGAGCGTCGCATAAAAGAAGTAATAGATGCAGCAAAAGAAAGAAAAATACCAATTCGTGTAGGAGTTAATACAGGCTCTGTTTCTTTAGATATTGCAAAAAAATACGGCAGATACAGCGCAGAAGGTTTGGTATATGAGGCAACACGCCATATAGAAATTTTAGAAAAGCACAACTTTGATAATATTGTTATTTCTCTGAAAGCCTCCGATGTTAAAACCATGATACAAGCATACAGATTGATGGCCGAAAAATGTGATTATCCGCTTCATTTGGGAGTGACGGAGGCAGGACCTGCTTATACAGGAATAATAAAATCTGCAATAGGGATAGGATCACTTTTGGCTGACGGTATCGGTGACACAATTCGTGTGTCTTTAACAGATAATCCCATAGAAGAAATCCGTGCTGCAAAAGAAATACTAAAATCCCTTGATCTGCGCGAAGGAGAACCGAAACTTATATCTTGTCCTACTTGTTCAAGGTGTAGTATAAATTTAATCGATATTGCTTCTCAAGTGGAAATGAGGCTTGCAAATTTAAACAAAAGCATAACAGTTGCCGTTATGGGATGTGTGGTAAACGGCCCGGGAGAAGCTAGTAATGCAGACATAGGGATAACGGGCGCTAATGGAGAAGGACTCATTTTTAAACAAGGCAAGATTATAAAAAAAGTAAAAGAAGAAAATATAGTTGATGAACTGTTTGAAGAAATAGACAAGTTGTTCTAAGGAGAAAAAAATGTCAAACTTATTAGCTGAATTGGGTTGTGTAGAATTTGCACAACAATATGACAGTGTAAATATTACCGGTTGTAAAATCAAAAAAGAAGATATGTCAATGAGCGTTGATGTTGAATCAAATATTTTTCCTTGTCCGCTTCCGTTTGCTAAGCTCAGAAACGCCATAAGGGAAAAATTTGGTGTTGAAAAAATCGCGTTCAACATAAGGTATGTTGATTTTAAAATAAACGACGATAACAAAGAAGCTTTTTTTAATAATGTAAGAGATTATATTTGCTTCAGAAAACCTTCGCTGGTAAAGGTGCTTACAGGCAGTATGTTCTGTTTAAATAATAACATCTTAACCATATCAGTCCGCTTTGGAAATACGGATGTTCTTATCAAGGAAAGTGCTGATGTTATAATAAAGGATTATATAAAAAGAAGTTTTCTTTTGGATTTAGATGTTAATTTTGGTTTTAAATTAAAAGAAGAAAAATTACTTGAAGAGATAGAAGAAGAAAGAAAAAGTATAGCCTCAGAAGTAATTACATCGGTTAAAGAAGCAGATGATAAACCAAAGATTAAGGAATTTGTAGAAAAGGTAGAATTGGAAGAAAAAGATGCAAATCTCATAATAGGGAAGGATTTTTCAGGAGAAATAACCGCTCTATCAGATATTACAGAATATGGTGGAAAGGTAATAGTTTCGGGAAAAATTATAACTTTTGAAACAAAAGAAACCAGAAACGGAAATCATATTTTATCAGTTTACATAACAGACAACACATCGTCGATAACTTGTAAATGCTTTGTAAAGCCTGAAAATATCAAAGAAGTTACAGAAGCTATAAAAAAGGCAAAGGCGGTTACAGTTAAAGGAGATACCGTATATGATCAATACGAACACGAAGCAACTATCAAAATCAATAACCTTAAGCTTCAAGAGGTAAAAGAAAGAGACGATAAAGCAGAAGTAAAGCGGGTAGAACTGCATGCTCATACCGTTATGTCTGCTATGGATTCAGTGGCAAAAACGGATGAGCTTATAAAAACCGCGGCAAAATGGGGACATAGAGCAATTGCCATAACAGATCACGGTGTTGTGCAGGCATATCCTGATGCATACGATGCAGGAAAAAAGAATGAAATCAAGATAATCTATGGTATGGAAGGTTACTTGATGGACGATGAAACAAAAATTGTTTATAACGAAAAATCTATGGATTTAACAGGTGATTTTGTAGTATTTGATATTGAAACAACAGGACTTAAGGCAAAGTTTCACGAATTGATTGAAATAGCGGGTGTTAAGGTATCAGATGGTAAAATAGTGGGTAGATTTTCTGAGTTTGTTAAGCCCAAAAAGCCTATCCTGTCACATATAACAGAACTTACAAGAATTACTAACGAAATGGTAACAGATGCCGACAGTGATGAAAATGTAATAGGGCGTTTTGTAGAATTTGCAAAAGGCTCTGTATTAGTAGCTCATAATGCAAAATTTGATGTTGGTTTTTTGAAAAGATATGCAGAAAAATACAATATTGATTTTGATTTTTGTTATATCGATACTTTAGGGTTGAGCAGAAAATTAGTAACTAATATTAAAAGACATAGACTCGACAAGGTAGCCAAGGCGTTGGGTATACCTTTTGAAGGACACCACCGAGCAATAAATGACGCCGAAGTAACTGCTAAAATATTTATGACATTTTGTGATTCGTTACGAAGAAAAGGCATAAATAATGTTTTACAAATTAACGAGAATCTGGCTGATGAAAAAATAAAGCAATATGCTGACCTATACCATATTATATTGTTGGTTAAGAATATGACAGGTCTTAAAAATCTTTATAAGATTGTTTCCACTTCGCATCTGGATAATTTTTACAGGAAACCAAGAATAACAAAAAAAGTTCTAGAGAGTTACAGAGATGGACTGATTATAGGAAGTGCGTGTGAAGCTGGAGAACTTTACAATGCTGTTCTGTCAGGAAAAACGCAGAGTGAAATAGAAAGTGTAGCCAAATTTTACGATTATCTTGAAATACAGCCCCTTCAAAATAACGAATTTATGATTCGTGATAATATTGTTGAGAACTTTGATGATTTAAAGGAAGTAAATAAAGAAATAGTAAGCTTAGGCGAAAAATTAGACAAGCCTGTTGTTGCAACTTGCGATGTTCATTTTCTAAATCCTGAGGACTCGGTTTTCCGTGAGGTTCTTATGGTAAGTCAAGAGTATGAAGACGCAGAATTCCAACCGCCCTTGTATTTTCGTACCACTGATGAGATGCTTGCTGAGTTTAAGTATCTTGGCAGCAAAAAAGCATTTGAGGTTGTTGTAGAAAATACAAACAAAATAGCGGATTTGATCGAGGAAGTTTTGCCGATTCCAAAGGATACATATCCTCCTGAAATGCCTGGCGCAACAGAAGATATTCAGAGGATGTCATCAGAACGAGCGCATCAGATATATGGAGATGTTTTACCTGATATAGTTAAGCAACGAATGGACAAAGAATTAGTTCCTATCATAAAGTACGGTTTTTCGGTTATGTATATGATAGCACAAAAGCTTGTTACTAAGTCTTTAAGTGATGGTTATTTGGTTGGCTCAAGAGGTTCTGTAGGTTCTTCGTTTATTGCTTATTTGATAGGCATTACCGAAATCAACTCTCTGCCGCCGCATTATATATGTCCTAACTGCAAAAATGCTGAATTTATCACTGATGGGTCAGCAAGCTGCGGTGCAGATTTGGCTGACAAGGATTGTCCCGTGTGCGGTTGCAAATACAAAAAAGAAGGTTATGATATACCTTTTGAAACTTTTTTGGGTTTTGATGGCGATAAAGAGCCTGATATTGACCTTAACTTTTCAGGGGAATACCAAAGTGTAGCTCACAAATACACAGAAGAGCTATTTGGTGTAGGCCATGTTTATCGTGCCGGAACCATTGGTACTTTGGCAGAAAAAACTGCCTTTGGTTATCTGAAAAAATACGCAGAATTTAAAGGTAAATCATTAAACAAGGCAGAAGAAATGCGTCTTGCTCAAGGGATAGTAGGTGTAAAACGGACAACAGGGCAGCATCCTGGCGGTGTTATGATTGTACCAAAAGCAAACGAAATCTATGAATTTTCGCCTATTCAGCATCCTGCAAATGACAATGAAACAAATATAATAACAACTCATTTTGACTACCATTCTATAAGTGGTAAATTGTTAAAGTTGGATATACTTGGTCATGATGACCCTACTATGATTAGGATGCTTGAGGATTTAACAGGGCTAGATGCAAAAACCATACCTATAGATGATAAGCCTACAATGAGTCTCTTTACATCAACAGAAGCTTTGGGAGTGACTGCTGACGATTTGGGGACACCTGTAGGTACATTTGCTGTACCCGAGTTTGGCACACGGTTTGTTCAGCAGATGCTTATTGAAACGAAACCCACCACATTCAGTGAACTTATTCGCATATCCGGACTTTCACACGGTACTGATGTATGGACAAATAATGCACAGGGGTTAGTTCGAGACGGTGTTGCGACACTACCTGAAGTTATTTGTACCAGAGACGATATTATGTTATATTTATTGCAACATAATTTACCGCCTTTGGATTCATTTAAAATAATGGAAAAAGTAAGAAAAGGTAAAGGGCTGACGCCAGAAGATGAAGCGTTGATGCGTGAAAACAATGTTCCCGAATGGTATATTTCATCTTGTAATAAGATTAAATATATGTTTCCTAAAGCTCATGCTGCAGCTTATGTAACGATGGGCTTTCGAATTGCATATTTTAAGGTTCACTATCCAATTTCATTTTATATAGCATATTATACCGTTCGTGCTACAGATTTTGATGCTGATTTGATGTTGAGAGGGCGCGATAAAGTGATGTCGGCAATGGCTGAAATAAACGCTTTGCCAAATCCTACACAAAAAGAAAAAAACCTTATTACTATTTTGGAAGTGGTAAATGAAATGTATGCACGGGGCATATCCTTACTACCGGTAGATTTATACAAATCGCATGCGACAAAGTTTGTAGAGGAGAACGGAGCGATAAGACCTCCTCTCAATGCTATTAACGGCGTCTCAGATGCTGTTGGACAAGCAATTGTAGAGGCACGGGAAAATGGTGGTTTATTCATATCATCTGAAGACTTGATGAGAAGAGCAAAAATAGGAAAATCAATAATAGAAAAACTTAAGGAATACAATGTTTTGGAAAAAATCCCTGATACAAACCAGATAACATTTTTCGATTTTTAGTTCATTATAGGAGGATACGATTGCGTTTTGATAAAAAGACCATTATTATTCATGGCTTTGTCTTTTATTGCAGGAATATATATCCTTTCCGTGCTTGATTTTAGTACTGTTTTTGCATTTAGTATAATTACAATAGTTGTTTTAAGTATCACGCTGATAAGAAAAACAAACACAAAAAATGCACTTATACTATTGATGTGTTCCATAATGCTGTTAACCGGTTCAGTTCGTTTTTATACAGCAAATAATATTAAAGCTAAAGACCTTTACAGCGAAATCGACAAGCAGAGTATCATTAAGGCTGAACTCATTGAAAAGCCCGAACAATACGAAAATGGTATGTCGTTTATAGCAAAAATTATTTCTGTAAACGATAAGGAAAAAATTGTAGAATCTAAAGAAAGAGTACGATTTTATGGGTATACTAGCGAAAATAAAAAATTTGATGAGGTAGTCATACCTGAACTGGGCGATATCATTACTGTTGAAGGTAAGATTATTTTACCTAAAGGTCCGATGAATAAAGGAGGATTTGACTATTCAAAATACTTAAAAACAAATCGAGTGTTTTTTCAGTGCGATATGGAATTGTCTACCTTAGAAATCAAAGACCATTCAAAAAAACCAATACTGCACGGATGGTTGGGATTCCGAGATAAATGTATGAGTTTTTTTGATAAAGCTTTTCCTGAAGATGAAGCATCTGTATTAAAGGCTTTTATAGTGGGTGAGCAGTCTTATATTTCCGATGAAACTGTAGAAGACTTTTCTAAAAGTGGTCTGTCTCATATTCTTGCAGTTTCCGGTATGCATGTAACCGTGTTTATTTCAATAATTGCTTCAATTTTAAAAATTTTTGATATGTCGAAACGGAAACAGATGGTGCTATCTTTGGTTTTAAGTATTTTTTTCGTGCTTTTTACAGGAGCATCAGTATCTGCTATACGAGCCGGAGTTATGGCGGGAATGACTTTGTTGGCAAAACTTGTATACAGAAAGGCTGACCCGTTAACATCTTTGTCGCTATCTGCGATGATACTTTGTGCTTTTAATCCGCATGTTATATATAGCGCTTCATTTTTGCTGTCGTTTGTAGCAACTGCAGGCATAGTGTTGTTTTATGACGATTTTTCAAAATATTTTCTTAAAATATACGAAAGAACAAAAGATGTTATACCTTTATACAAGCTTTTGCGCGGAATTTTTGATTCTTTAGCTGTTGGCGTATCCGTTCAGATATTTACATTACCTATATGTGTGGTTTTGTTTAACGGGTTTTCTGTTACGGCAATTATCGCAACTATGGTAGTTACACCTTTTTTGTCAGCACTTTTGTCGGGAGGGTTGTTGTTTGTTGCACTTAGCTTTATCAGTGAAACGGTTGCACTTCCGGTGGGAGGGTTTATATTTGTTTTAGCCAAGGCTTTGATTTATGTAGCAGATTTTTTTGCAGGTCTGACATTTTCCAAAGTCATTTTTGGAATTTTAACGCCGTTTTTATTGCTCATATATTCTTTGGTTGTTACAGTAATAATTTCTTTGTTAAAAGGTAATAAATCCAGTTATATCATATCTGTTGTTTCTTTAACGATTCTCACCTGTTTAGGTGTAGTTAATGCTCAAACCATGTACAAAACTGCACAGGTTTCCTTTATAAATGTAGGTCAAGGAGATTGTGCACTCATAAAAGCACCGGGAAATTGTGATATTTTAATCGATGCGGGAGGATATTCCCAAAGCGAAACCACCGGAGAATATATTATAGCGCCATATCTTATAGAAAATGGCGTTACCGATGTTGAATATATTATTGTTTCTCACTTGGACTCAGACCATATAATCGGAATATACGGCCTTTTAGATTGTATGAAAATTGATAACTTAATAATTCCATATGGGCAAGAAAATGCAGATGAGGCTATACCGTTGCTTGAAAAATCTAGAGAAAAAGGTGTAAATGTTTTAACATTTACAAGCGGTGATGTTATAAGAATAAATGATAATTTTAACATTACTGCGATTACTCCTGATGCTTCTCAAAGAATATACGCCAAAGGGAAAAATGATTCGGGAATTGTTGTAAGATTGGACTATGGAGAAAGTTCATTTTTGTTCGCAGGCGATATAAGCGAGGAAATAGAAAAATACCTTATTAAAGCTTATCCTGATAAAATTGATGCAGATGTTTTAAAAGTAGCTCATCACGGCTCTAAATTTTCCACTTGTCAGGAATTTGTAGATGCGGTTTCGCCTGAATATGCATATATTTCTGTAGGAAAAAATACTTATGGTCATCCAGCACCTGAAGTGATAAAAAGATTAGAAAACTTTGATACGGATGTTATAAGAGCAGATGTAAATAAAGATGCAACTTTTTATTTTGATTCAGACGGAATAAAAGGTTTATCGTATAGCTATAAAGATTGAAGGAAGGTGACACAATGGATTACGATGCGTTTAAAAAACTCTTGAAAAACAGTGAAAATATTAAGAATATTTTAGTGCTTTTCGGTGAAGAAGAATTTTTGAAAAATTATAGCAAAAAAGAACTTTTGTCAAAAATAACCCCAAAAGAAATGCCTGAATTCAATGTTTTTACTTATGAAGGAAAAAAATACGATTTAATATCTGTAAAAGAAGCTATTGAGGCTTTGCCTGTTTTTGCAGAATCTAAGCTACTGGTGTTCAATAATTCAGGTTTGTTTCAGCTTACGGGAAAGGATGCAGCAACAAAAGAATACCGTGAGTTTTGGGAAAAAATTATAGACGATATACCTGAAAATGTATATATCGTATTTGATGAAGAAAAAATAGATAAAAGAAGCGCTCTTTTCAAAAATCTATCAAAAAAAGACGCTGTTGTTGAGTTTAGGTATCTTTCTGAGGAAAAGATGACCAGTTGGACAGTGTCATTATTTAAGACAATGGGTAAGACAATCAGTGTTGCTGACGCTAAATATCTGATTGAGATAACTCAGGACGGTATGACTGCGGTAAAAAGAGAAGCAGAAAAAATATCAGCTTATACCGAAGGAAAAGATGCTGTTACAAGGCAAGATATAGATGCTGTGACTGTTCCTGTGGTTGAAAACAGAGTATTTGATATGGTAGACGCAATTCTTTCCAAAGATGCTGTTTTGGCACTTAAAATGCTCAATGACCTGTTTATATTGAAGGAAGATGAGACTAAAATTTTAGGTGCTATATCATCAAATGTGGATAAACTTTTAAATGTTAAAATGATGTACGATAATAAAATGGATAAAACAAGTATTGCATCTAAAACGAAAATACCGCCATTTGTAGTTAGTAAATATATAAACATCAGTTCAAAAAACAAAGCAGAGGATTTGAAAAATCTCCTTACAAAATGCGTAGAAACAGACAAAATTTTCAAGGGAGAAAAATGTAATAAAGCAGTAATTTTGCAAACTTTTATAGCAGAATTTGCAGGTAAAAAATAATTTCATAAAAAGTTCACAATTTAGCACTTGACATTTAATATGTAAAGTGCTATTTTTATATTAGCACTCAACAACAAAGAGTGCTAATAATGAGAGGTGAGGGAATGGAGCTTAACGAAAGGAAGCGTAAAATTCTTAATGCTATTATAAATGAGTATATCTCGTCAGCAGAGCCAATTGGTTCGCGCCATATTTCAAAACATGCCGATTTAGGCTTGTCCAGTGCAACCATAAGAAATGAGATGGCTGATTTGGAAGAGATGGGGTATTTAGAGCAGCCACATACCTCAGCTGGCAGGGTGCCGTCTGATAAGGGATATCGTTTCTATGTAAATGAGCTTATGGACCGTTATGAAACCACCCAACAGGACATTGATCTTTTGGCTGCTGCTATGGCAGTAAAGGTAGGACAGTTTGACAAGGCTATCAAGCAGGTTTCTATGTTACTTTCGCAGATGACGAATTATACTGCATTTTTAATGACACCTGAAATGAAGCACGGAGCAATTAAAACAATTGAACTTATAACTATTGATTCATCATCAATGCTCATTGTACTTGTTACTAATGAAGGTATAATGAAGAACAAAAGAGTCGGTGTTCCTAATGGTGTAGATTTAGCACTTATTCCAGAAATATCTGCCATGTTAAAGAAAAAGCTGGCAGGGCTTTCTCTTAACGAAATTGGTGTAAAAAAAATAAATGAACTAAAAAAAGCATTAGGTGAAAACGGAGAGCTTTTATTTCCTGTAATTGAATTCATATCTGAAATTATAGATGATATTCAAAAAGAAACAGATGTTTATTTAAGCGGTGTTTCTAATATTTTAAATTTTCCAGAATATCGCGATATAGACAAGGCAAAAGAGTTTATCGAATTCTTGGATGATAAAAATTCAATAACACAAGCTATAACTGATTCTGATGATGACGATGGCAGAAATATTCATATCAAGATAGGCAAGGAAAACGATATGGACATAATGAGTAAATCAAGTCTGGTTACCGCAAATTATCATTTGGGTGGTCGCATAGTAGGAAAAATAGGTATAATCGGACCTACCAGAATGAATTATTCAAAAGTTGTAGCAAATATAAATCAGATTTCTAAATATCTGGAAAAAATATTAAACGAGTTGTATTTTGACGACAATGGAGGTAAGTAAAATTGGCAAAAGAACAAAATACCGAAATGGAAGAAAAGCTAAACGATGAAGTTGTAGAAGAAACAACTGAAGAAAATGATAAAACAGAAACAGTTGAAACTATCGAAAAAGAGAAATATGATGAGCTATATGATAAGCATTTAAGACTTATGGCAGAATATGACAACTTCAAAAAAAGAACACAAAAAGAAAAAGAAGAGCTTTTTGGTTTTGCGGCATCCGATACATTAGAAAAAATTCTGCCTGTGATAGATAATCTTGAACGGGCGATTGACAGTGTAAAAGAAGAAGAAAAAAACAATTTTTCCGAAGGAGTTGAAATGGTATATAAGCAACTTATGGAGATATTAGAAAAGCTCGGCGTTACTGTAATAGAAGCGTTAGGAAAAGAATTTGACCCCAATTTACACAATGCAGTTATGCATATA
>JAZNUA010000096.1:0-5816 GCA_045592045.1 Congzhengia sp.
AAACGGAACAAGAACGTTAAAACAAAACGATATCACCATAAATGAACCTATTATAACAAAAAATATAAAAAGTAAGATTGTAGTTTCCTTGATGCCATAAAAATATATCATTTTAGTTTATTAACGCCACCAATCTTGCACACATAACAGCAACTTCTGCACGAGTTGCATTTCCAAGGGGATTCACATTCCCGTCTGAACCTTGGATGATACCGGCTTTAACCATAGATGCCATTGCTGTTTTTGCATAGTCAGAAATATTGTCCTTATCAGCAAAAGCATCAAGAGCTGTCAGGTCATCAGTTTCTGTAATATATCCTTTTGCCAAAAATGCACGATATGCAAGGGTGATTAAATCCTGTCTTGTAATTGTGTTTTCAGGCATAAAGTTTTCACCGCTACCCTGAGCAATGCCCGCTACTTTTGCACTACCGATTGCATTGTAGTAATAGCTGTTTGCCGGAACATCGGCAAAGTTTTCAGTAAAAACATCGCTGATTGACAACATTCTTGTTAAGATGAGAATAAAGTCGCCACGCTTGATGTTGTTTGCAGGTGCATACTCAGTTTCGCTTACACCACTGATGATGCCCTTGTTCTTTAATGTATAAATAGAGTCTTTTGCCCATGCATAGTTTCCGAGATCAGTAAATGTTTCTGTTGTTCCGGAAGGATTAGAAGGTGTTGTGGGTGTTGTAGGTGTTACGGGAGTAGAAGGTGTTGTAGGTGTAGAACCGCCACCGGCTCCAGCACCACCGCCACCACCGGCACCTCCACCGCCACCTCCGGCAGCATTAGTCTTGGCATTTGCAGTAGCAGAAGATTCACCTAAACCAATTTCATTCTTTGCTGCAATCTGTACATAGTAGGTAGTATCTGCAGAAAGACTTGAAATTTCCTTACTTGTGCTGGTTGCGTTTGTAATTTCCACTGTGTTGTTAAGGTTAGAACTGCTTGTTCCATATTTAATAGTGTAGCCTGTTATTGCAGAACCACCATTATCAGGAGCTGACCAGTTAACTGTAATCTTTTTATCGCCGCCTGTTACGATAGGAGCAGACATTTTAGCAGGAGCTGTTTTTGTGTCAGTTTCAATTCCTTCAAAAATATCATCGTAATTGTCAACTAAGCCACTACGGTTGAAGTCAGCACATTCGTCATAACTGCCATTTTTAATTTCTTCAAAAGCAGCTTTATCTTCTGAATCTACCTTGCCGTCCATATTTACATCACCGGGAACAAAATCAGCATTGTTTAATTCAAGAGTCTGTGCAAATGTAACGCCTGTCTTCTTATATGTAACATATCCGGGACCTTTAAGTTCGACAGTATATGTAGCACCACTAACAACTGTGTTCTTTACAAGAAATACTGGAACAGAGCTTGTTCCATCATCATAATAATGACCACCATTTGTTGTTAATACAGTGTTTAAAACAGTGCTGATTGTTGATCCTGTATTCTCGTTTGTAATTGTAAGAGTGATTTTACTATCAGCATATCCATTGCCACTCGAAACCTGAAAATCGTCAATCTTATCCATAGTGAGCTTAACGATGGCTTCTGCACCTTCGTTATTGCTGTTACTTGCTGTTGCAGTTTTAGAAGCTATTGCATTGTCTGCTGTTTCTATGTAACTGCTGCCAATCTTAACATAGCTACCTGCTACACTGTCATTATCAAGGCTAACAGTTACGCTATCACCGGGATCACCTGCAAATGTGATAATAAATAAATCAGTTGCATCATCTGTAAATGTCATACTTCCGGCATTGTTAGTAACAATACTTGGAAGAATTTTTCCAGTGTTGTTAGCAAGCGCTGCATTTGGCGGGATAAACGCACACTGAGGCGGGTTATTTGTTCCCTGCAGAAAATCGATTGATTTATACTTAAGTTTACCATCAAATTCAAGTGCAACCTGTGCTGCAGTTACACTACCGCCAGCGCCCGTTACGCTGACTTTGATTTTTGCTTCACCTTGAAGTGTTGCCTGATTGTCCTGCGTAACATCAGTCAATATAATTTCTATATTATCCGCTGCCGCTGAGACGGGGATTGCTGCTTGCGTCCCAATTACCATTGCTAACGCAAGAAAACCTGCGCCGACTTTCTTTAGCCATTTGAAATACATTTTGATTTCCTCCGTTTTAAATGTTTTTATGTAAATAAAATTACACCTAATTTATTTTTGCAAATGCAAACACTCACTAAAAAAATGATTAATTAATTTGTCAATCATCTTTACGAAGTATGGACAATAGTTTAAGCTTTGCCTTTTTGTTGTTCTTTTCCGCCTTTGCATCCACAAAACAGGAAATTACTTCGTTCCATTCCTCGATAGAAGCAAGACCGCTTGGAACCCGTTCCTCAAGAGAATGTGCAAGCTTTAGTTTTCTTTCCGATGATAAATTTTTTAATTGTTCTGCACGCTCACACTTGGTGACGGTAAGTATTGCGTCGAGTAGTTCCATATGTCCTCCTTTTGCTGTTAGCAGACAACTGTTTTACTATTGTTGTGCATCTATTATATTTAGTATTCTGTCGTAGAGATTATCAAGAAGCATCTGTGTCTTGTCACAATCATCCCATATTGCATAGTCAATCACAAACGCAATTATGGAATAGATGAAAGTTTCCGCTTGCAACTTGGTACAACCAAAAATTTCGATTATCTTCTCTGCATACTTGTCATACCATAATCTGAAATCTTTTGATTTATCCCGCATTCGGTCACCAAATACAGGGCTTGTGGTAATTTGAATAGCAAGGCGTAGCTCGTACTTATACTTTTCAATCTCATTCAAAAGAGTATCAAAATATCCGCGGATGTCATTTGTATGGGCCAAAGTAAAATTCAAGAGGGCATCAACTACATTTGATATGCCGTACTTTCCAGCACTAATCCATATATCGTCTTTGTTTTCAAACCAATAGTACAAACTACTTTGTGCTATTTTTGTTTCCCTGCATAAATCTCCTACAGAGGCATGTGTCAGACCAGTTCTAAGCAGATATTCCCAAGTAGCTTTTTTGATCTCATTCTTTTTTTCGGACTCATCAAAACTATCCATTTTCTTTCAACCCTTTCATACAATACTTGTCACCACATTTTCTCTATGTAATGCTCATTACAAATAATGTCAAAAAAAGAGCCTTGCAACATAATCGAAATTATGTGGTATATCATAGCCGAGTTCAACATAAATTGCATACATATTGTAGCATGTTCAGGAGTGTTTGTCAATGATTTACATACTTTTTTATAAAAATCATCAATATATACATAAAAAACAGCATGGCGAAAAGACCGATTTTATAAGTTGAACAAAAATCGGTCTTATCGTTATGCATTTTTTTAAATTAATAGAGTTTGCCATGGGATAATTTGTGTCCTTTTTATGTTAGAGTGTTTTTGCCTTGCAACATAATTTCGATTATGTGGTATTTTTATTTTACAGCCTTAAAAGTCCGAGACCTTGAATCTGTCGACGATGAATATCGCCTGTTTCCATCGTGTATATACGAGTTGTGTTGATACTTGAATGACCTAAAATATCAGCTAAGCGCACAATATCTTTCTGGATGGAATAATAAGTGCGAGCAAATAGATGCCTGAGGTTATGCGGGAAAACTTTTTCTTTATCAACATTCGCGCTTTTGCATAATGCTTTCATCATTTTCCATATTGCACTTCTGTCAAGCGGCTTTCCTGTTTTTGTTATGAATATGGAACCGCTTGTTATTTTTTGCGCTTTTGCATAATGCAACAGCGTTTTACAAAGCTTTTTCGGTAAAATTACAATTCGTATTTTCCCTTTTAGGTTAATATTTGCTCTTTTTTGATTTACCGCCTCAACCGTTATATACTGGAGCTCTGATACTCTTATTCCGCTTGAGCATATCGTTTGCATCAGCAGATATAATTTTTCGTTTCTTTTTTTCTTAGCAGCCTCCAAAAGCCTTTCGTATTCAACCTTTGAAAGCTCTTTGTCTTTTTGTGTAAAAATCTGTTTTTGAATTTTCAGCGTCTTGACTTTCAGGTCATACCAACGATTAAATTCAAAAAAACTGTTTAAGGACGAAAGTATAGAGTTTGCAGAGGATGGGGCGAAATTACTCTTTAAATACTCTTTGTAAGCAAGAACCTTTCGCTTATCAATGTACTCTCCTTTGGTCCAGTCAGAAAAACCCGTCATATCGTGAATATATTTTTCTTGTGTAGCGCAGGCCTTTTCTTCTTCAATGAGGTAATTTTCAAAGTTTTTGATTAAGTCCGGGGATATTGTTTTATTCATTGCAACAACTTCCTTTCTTATTTATATATTGTATCAGAAAATATAATAATATTCCATGAAGTTGCCAATAATTTACTATTTTTTACAAAATCAAACCCAATATACACAATATATCGTCTTATTTCCTATTGGATGTATATTGTATCGTCTTAGATTATACCAATAAATAGTAAAATGTCAACTGTTTTTGTTAATTTAATTGACGAATTTGACATTGTGTTGTACAATATAGGTATAAGGAAGTGATTTTTTGGATTTATATAAAGACTTAATTCGCAAAAGAATAAAAGAAAAATTCAATACGATAGAGAATTTTTCGAAACATACAAATATTCCGCGCACAACGATAAATTTTATCTTGAAAAACGGCGTGTCACTATCTAATTATGGTATGGTAAGTACAATTTTAAAAGAACTTGACATCCGGCCTGTTAATGAATATCCTGTCGTCATTGATGGTGAACTTTTTGATTTTATTAAAATTTATAATTCGCTTGACGATATTGGAAAGCATACGGTAGCTTCAGTGGCTGAAACTGAGTACAGACGGCTTCATCCGGAGTTTTTAGAAGAGGCTATTATCGCTGCATACGGAAGCATAACCTCAGGTAAGTCACTGACAGAAGAAGAGAAGGCAATCATGGACATAGTTGACAAAATAAAAAAGGATAACAATGGCAAATAATTTAGCAAAAGAAAAGGCACTCAAAATATTAATTCAAAACAAACTTTACTCATTGACTGATTATAAGGATTTACAACACATTATTGAATCTAATCAGTTTACGATTATTGAGTATAAAAAACATACTAACTCAGAACCTGTTTCTGAACTCATAAAAAGGTTAAGGGTTGAAAATGAAACCCAGCAAAACGACTCTTTCTTATACATAAATAACAACCTAAAATTTTTATTTATAAATGAAAATATTCCCCTCGAGGACAAGTGTGCCCTTTTGCGTCATGAACTTGGACACATTTGTGATCCTGATTTGAAAAATAGTAATCCACAAAACACCAGAATTAAAAGAGAAGAGTTTGCAAATGAGTTCTCCTGTTATACTAAAAATCCCGGCATTCGCTTAAAGATTTATGTTTTTTTAATAAAAAAATGGAAATTATTAGCTGCTATAATGGTGCTAATAGCTTGTGTCTTAGGGTTATCAGTTATGAATAAGTCCTTAATAACACAGCCAGCAAAACCTGTAACAGGCGATGTCTCGACCTATGTGAATTCTGACAATACATATTATGTAACATCAGCTGGCAAAAAATATCACCTGAAACACTGCATTACCATTAAGTATAGAAACAATTTGACAGAAATCAAATTAAACGATGCTATAAATAATGGGTATAAACCATGTATGATATGTAATCCAGAAGAAGAATAAAATTTTACGAACTTCCATAAGCGCGTATTTTATCTCCACATCCACAAACAATATCACAACAAAGATATCAAGCTAACAAAGGATTAATCCTTATTGGACGCACAAAACTTTCACATATGCTATA
>JAZNUA010000097.1:0-3870 GCA_045592045.1 Congzhengia sp.
TGGTTTTAGAAACAGGTAGGCACCCGGCTGAATTAAAAGATATGGTTTGCTCACCTAAGGGGACCACTATTGAGGCGGTAGCTGAATTGGAAAAGAGAGGCTTCCGCTCGGCCATTATAGAGGCCATAAAAAAATGCAACGAAAAAGCAAATAATTTAAATTAAAACAAAAAATGCTGCAATATTGCAGCATTTTTTGTTTTAACTATCTTTATTTTATTGAGTTTTAGGCATATTTGCTTCGATTGTGGAAAGTATCTCTGTTGCAGTAAATACACCGTCTTTTTCTTCGTAATGGAATAACAGAATAGTACCTCTTTTAACCTTAGGATTTTCCGTATCTTTAGTCCATATTTTAAGAGGTCTTGCAGAGGTTTCGGTAAGTTTAAATTCGTACTCTTTTCCCTCTATCATAATTTTCATAAAATCATAATCTTTGCCGATAGAAACAACGCCGCCCTGTGCTGCCGGTTTTCCGTTGGCTTCCAAAAACATACCCGAATGGTCCTGTATGTCAGGATTTATTTCTTCGACAGGAAGATTCAGCGTTTCTTTGCTTTCCTGCTGAGGCTCTTCTTTTTTTTCGCATCCAGCAAAAAATAAAGTTATGCAGCATATACACATAAGTGTTGCAAGAATTCTTTTGTTCATATTTAATGTCTCCTTAAAATTTTAGTCTTTTCCTTATTACATTGCGATAATATCTTATAAAAAAGCTGAGAAAAAAATCGTACAAAATAAAAACGATTTCTGCTATTACTATGGCGAAGATAAAATTGCTCATTACCATATCCAATAAATTTCCAATATAAATAAAATTAAAAATAACATATTTCAAAATGAAAAACATTACTGCAAGAGTAAAGTTAAAATATATTATTTTTATGAGCCATTCTAACTTTATGTTCTTTATATTTTCTATGTGGAGTTTTAATATAGGGTAGTATCCTATTATAAATACAAAGAGGAACATCTGTCCTTTAGACGGAAGAAGCAGAAGCGACATAACGGCTACGGCAATATACTGAAGCCAACCATACTTAATACCGCACTCTGATACAGTTACAATCATACACATTGATGTCAGTACCAAAAAAGCTGCTTTTCCTGTTGGAGCGTACGCCGAGCCAAACAGAAAAACAATACTGACTGCCGTCATAATAGAAGCTAACGAGATTTTTTTTGTCATAGCGATACCTCTTGTTAACAACAGCTGATAAGGTCTCCGCCCATACATTCGCAGCAACAGTCTGCACACAAAAGGTTAGAGCAGCAGTTGCAAGCAGTAGAATCATTCATTCCGCCGCCTACCTCTCTGTATTGGCGTGTCTGATTTTCAATTGCATTAAGTGTCCGTCTGTATTCGGCATTGCTGGGGTCCATATTTACAGCCTGACGAATAAAGTTTATACCCTGTGCGTGCCACCCGCGACTGAGATACACCATACCTTTCAGATAAAACCACTCTGCACCGCGGTCATTCATCGAATCTAGCAAACGCTCTGCCTCGTCAAATGCGCCCATATTTATATAGTTTCTTATCTGAGCAAAATTTCCTGCACCTGAGCCTGAGTTATAACCTTGATTATAATTGTTAGCAGTACTGCTATTTCCCGTGAGGGCGTCATATGCCTCGTTGATTTCTTTGAATTTTTCTGCAGCCAAATCAGACAGAGGATTACCCGCATATCTGTCAGGATGGTACTGCTTTGCCAATTTTCTGTATGCTTTTTTTATTTCGTCTTGGGAAGCATCTTTAGATACGCCCAAAACTTCATAAGGGTCACGCATTTTTTTCTTCTCCTTTAATTATTTTGTCCACTACAGAGGACAATCCCAAATATATAATATTATTTAAAATCGGTTTATTAACCTTTAAATCCAGTAATTCATAGCTGTTGGCCAGACTGCTCAAATTAAAAGACAAAAGTTGGTAAATTTCATCTTTATCATATGATTTTTCTGAGAACAAGAATGGATTGAATGATTTTTTCTTTTTATCTTTTTCCATATCCTCATATGCGTCAATGATGTAGATAAATCTACCCAGCATATAGCCCATATGAGAAAGTATCCGAGCGGTCATTTCATCGTCAATAAAATCAGGCACAAAAAGAATCCTTAAAAGATTTGCAAACACATCTGATAATTTATCTAAATCATTACAATTAGTTTTTTCAAACTCGCTTAATTTATTTATCTGTTCACGACAAGAATTATATAAAGCTCCGTAACGCTTTTTGACTTTGCGCTTTGTGTTCAAAAGCAAAAAATATATAAGCACAGCCTTTATTGATTTATCATCGTGAATATCATCTTCTAACTTCAAAAGTGCTAAAATTACCATAGCAGCAGCGCTGTAAGAAAGGGACTTATTAGCTTTCATAATTGGATTTTTCTTTGTGGGGTGCGCTATGCAAAGTTGATTTTTGCAATCGTACTCATCCTGCGTTACAGAAGAAAGTAACAACGCCAAAAAAACAGAGTCATAATTCAAACCAAATCGGGAAAAATATCCATATTCACTCTTTAAAGTTTTACAAAGACCGCAGTAGTAGGATTTATACACATTGTATTCTCTCACTTTAAGTTCGTCTTTTGCTGCTTTTACATATCCAAACATATAACCACCATTATGAGTATACCACAAATATTTCCAAAATGCACTAAAAACTTTAAAACTTTAAAATTTATTTATAATTTTAAAAAAATACGAAATTACTTGAAATTTTAAAAAAAATGTACTATAATATATAAGCGTAATTTTTTATAAAAGTGTTTATAATATTTTATGAGGTGAAAAGTATGAAATTAACAGTTGAGAACATTGAGGTTTCAGGAAAGAAAGTTTTAGTTCGTTGCGATTTTAATGTACCGCTTAACGATAAGCTTGAAATCACAGATGAAAACAGAATTGTGGGTTCACTTCCTACAATCAATTACTTAATCAGTCAGGGTGCAAAGGTTATACTTTGCTCACACATGGGCAAGCCCAAGGGCGAGCCGAAGCCTGAACTTTCATTAGCACCCGTTGCCAAGAGTTTATCAGAAAAATTAGGCAAAGAAGTTATTTTTGCGGCTGACGACAATGTAGTTGGCGAAAATGCTAAAAAAGCAATCGCAGAAATGAAAGACGGCGATGTTGTATTGCTTCAAAACACTCGCTACAGAGCAGAAGAAACAAAAAATGTTGATGAATTTTCAAAAGAATTGGCGTCACTCGCTGATGTATTTGTAAACGACGCTTTCGGAACAGCTCACCGTGCGCACTGTTCAAATGTTGGCGTTTCAAGCTATGTTGACACAGCAGTTGCAGGATACTTAATCGAAAAAGAAATTGAATTTTTAGGAAATGCTGTAAATAATCCCGTAAGACCTTTGGTTGCAATTTTGGGTGGTTCTAAGGTTTCTTCTAAAATTTCGGTTATCGAAAACTTGTTGAAGAAAGTAGATAAGCTTATCATCGGCGGTGGTATGGCTTACACATTCTTTGCAGCCCAGGGGAAAACAACAGGCACATCATTACTCGAACCTGATTACATCGATTATGCAAAAAAAATGTTAGATGCAGCAGAAGACAAGATCTTACTTCCTATTGACACAGTAGTTGCAAAAGAATTTAATAACGATTCAGAATCAATGATTGTTGAAGGCAATATTCCTGAAGGTTGGATGGGTCTTGATATCGGTCCTAAGTCAATCGAACTTTTCTCAAACGCTATCAAAGATGCAAAAACAGTTGTATGGAATGGACCTATGGGCGTATTTGAAATGCCTAACTTTGCTAAAGGAACAAATACAATTGCTGAAAAACTTGCAGAATTAGACGCTACAATAGTTATTGGCGGCGGCGACAGCGTTGCAGCAGTAA